>JANLQC010000115.1:0-1905 GCA_031367575.1 Betaproteobacteria bacterium
CCTCACCCGCTTTTGACCACTGCGCCATGCCGGCTTTCCAGACCAGCGAATCGCGTTTCAGCCCGCCGCCGCTCGCCTGCGCCTGCAAGGCCATCAGGTCGAACGGGCCGGCTTGCTGACCGTTGATGGCGACGTGAAACGCCATCGCGGCGGGCAGCGGCGGCGGCGCGGCACTTCCGCCGATGCCTGCAGCACCCGCGTTCATGGCGGCCCCCATCTGCCCCGCCATGGCACCGCCCATCGCAAAGCCTGCGCCCAAGCCCATGCCCGCCCCCGCCGCGCTGTTGGGTGTGGTGGCGGCATCGTGGATGGCACTGGCGGTTTCGTATTGCGTGTAGGCCTGAAGGTTGCCGACGGCGGCGATCGCGCCGCGCTTGTCGATGGCTTTTTCGACCTCTTCCGGCAGGCCGATATCCTGCACCTGAACTTCGCAAAGCTCCAGACCCATCGCCTCAAAATCGCCGCTGATGCGCTCTCTGAGCATGCCGCCCATCTGCGTGACCTTGGCTTCAAGATCGATGATGCTCAAGCCCAATTCTGGCATCACTTCCTTGATGCGCAGGCCGATCTTGCCGCGCAGGTTTTCCTGAATCTGGTCGGTCGTGAAGCGGCCTTCGGTGCCGGAAATATCCTTGATGAAAATCGCCGGGTCTTTCACGCGGATCGAGTAAATGCCGAACGCGGTTGCGCGCACGATGCCGAACTCCTTGTCGCGCATGGTTGCCGGCCCCGGCGTACCCCATTTGAGATCGGTGAATTTGCGCGTCGAGATGAAATACACCTCGGCCTTGAACGGTGATTCGAAGCCGTATTTCCAGCCTTTCAGCGTGGCCAGAATCGGCATGTTCTGCGTGGTCAGCGTATGCATGCCGGGCTTGAACACGTCGGCCAACTGGCCTTCGTTGATGAACACCGCCATCTGCCCTTCGCGTACGGTGAGCTTGGCACCGTACTTGATTTCATTGTTCATCCGCTCAAAGCGGTACACCAGCGTGTTGTTCGAGTCATCCAGCCACTGGATGATGTCAATCAGTTCGCCGGTGAGTTTTTTCCAGAGATCAACCATTTGTAGCGCTCCCAAAATTGGATGAGACTTAACTACTCCGTTCGCACGGAAATTCCGGCTGTCGCCGGCGTGGGCGCAGATATACTTTCATCTGCGGAACGGTACGTTATCATGATTATTGGGAGACATCATGGCAATTGCGGTCAGTGGAATCTTCATTTATCCGGTCAAGGCGCTCGGCGGAATTTCGTTGACCGAATCGTTGGTAACGCCGCGCGGGCTCAAGCATGATCGGCGGTTTCTGGTGGTCGATACCGACAACGAGTTTGTCACGCAGCGTGACCACCCGAAGATGGCGACGGTGTGGGTGGAACTTGAGGCCGGCACCATCATTTTTTCCGCGCCGGATATCGACAGCGTGGCGTTTCCCGCGCATCCGCGCGAATTGCCAATTGAGGCGCCCACGCGCATGGTGCGGGTGTGGGCAAGCCATGTCGCCGCACATTCTGTCTCAGTTGAGGCCGATCAATGGCTATCGCAATATCTTGGGTTCGATGCGCGCCTCGTGTACATGCCCGAATCCAGTGAGCGAAAAATAAATCCGGATTACGCGAAGCAGGGTGAAATCGTCAGTTTTGCCGATGGCTATCCGTTGTTGATTGTGTCCGAAGAATCGCTCGCTGACTTGAACGCGCGCATTGTCGCTAGCGGAGGTGCGGCGCTGCCAATGAATCGCTTTCGGCCGAATTTGGTCATCAAAGGCGGCGAGGCCTTCGCGGAAGACCGGCTAGGTGAAGTTCGCATCGGCGAGGCACTGTTTCGCGCCGTGAAACCTTGTCTGCGCTGCCAAGTCACGACCACAGATCAGGCAGAGGGCGAAGTGCGCGGGCCGGAACCGT
>JANLQC010000085.1:0-6295 GCA_031367575.1 Betaproteobacteria bacterium
CAGGTAATGCTGGTCTGGAATTGCTTTTCGATGAAGCCGATCGCGACCATGTTTTGCGCCGCGGCCGTTTTGATGCCGACGTTCCACACGCTGGCGGTTTGGGCGGCGGTGATGACCAACAGCCCGGCAAAGCGGCTGCGCTTTTCCACTTTGAAGGCGAGGATAAAGCCCATCATGATCGGCACCAGACACGCGACGCGCCCGGTAGTGCTCGGCACGATGAATGACAGCAGGAAACCGACGAACATGGTGCCGATCACGATGTGATTGGTGCGCGCATCGACTTTTGACAACACCACCAGTGCGATGCGCCGATCAAGCCCGGTCGCGGTCATTGCCGCCGCGATGAAGCACGCCGCCGCCACCAATGCCACCGCACTGTTGGAAAAACCGGTCAACGCCAGATTGAGCGCCGCACCCGTGCCCATGTCGGCACCGGCCGGTTTGGCCGCATCGGGTACAAGAGGTGCGAAGGCCAGCAAGAAAATCATCAGTGCCGCGATCACGACTGAACTCACCGCATAGTCGAGCGCCTCGGTCATCCAGACAATCACCGCGAAGGCGAGAATGCCCAGCATCAACTGACCCGACTCAGGCAAACCCTGCGGCTGCGGCATCAATATGACGGCAATCAATGCCGCCGATGCAGCGAACAAACCACCGCGTTTGATGATGTCGCTGCTGGCAGCCGCTGCCGTTGATGTTTGGCTCGGTGGGGTGGTTTCTGCATTCATGGTTTTTCCGTTTGTTTGCTTGACTGCGCAAAGTAGGGTGCCCGCCCGAGTCCGCGTTGCGTTTCTAAAAAATGGGCAGATTGATCGCCGTCAGATTCATGGCGCGACACGCGCATCGTTTCGATTGCGCCAGACGCTCAACAACTCCATCGTGATCGTCAGCGCCACCGGCCCCAGAATCAGTCCTGCCGAACCAAACAGGATCAGTCCGCCGACCACCGACATGAACGCGAGAACGGTATGCAATTTGAGCCGGCTTCCGACCAGGATCGGTCGCATCAGGTTGTCGATGGTGCCGACCACAAACACGCCCCACGCGCTGAGTATCGCCGCATCCCCCCAATTGCCTTCCATGGCCAGATAGAGTGCGGCAGGCATCCACACCACAAAGGCCCCCAGTATCGGCACCACCGCCAGCAATGCCATCACGAACCCCCACAGCAACGGTGCCGGCAAATCCAGCCACCAGAACATCAATCCGCCGAGGAACCCTTGCACGCAGGAAACCGCCAGCGTGCCGTAGACGGTGGCGTAAATGGTGTCGCCCACGCGGACAAATAAATGATTCATATCCGCCGCCGAGAGCGGCGACAGGTCGCACAGTGATTTGAGCGCGGCACGACGGTCACGAAGGAAAAAGAACAGCAGGTAAAAGGTGAGGCAAATGCCGATCACCTGCATCACGGAGCCTTTGACGATGGCACCGGCGGTCGCGCTGAGCCAGGTCGTGAGCGCCTTGATGGTGCCCGCCAGATCGATGCGCTGTTCGATCACGCTGGCGATTAGTGCCAGTTGCGGCTGGGCATCCAGCGTGCGCCGCCACTCGCCGGACTTGACCTTGCTTTCAATGAGTGCTGCACTATTGGCCGCCTGCACCACCAATTGCTCGCCGACAAAAGTCAACGGTACAACGACGATGACGCCGATGGCCACGGTCGACAGAATGGCCGCCAGCGTCGGCCGCTTGAGTTTGGCTTCGAGCCATTTTTGCAATGGCGTGAACAATACCGCGAGCGCCATCGCAAAGGCCAGCGCCGGCAGGAACGGTGCCGCGAGCCGGATGCAAAGATAGATGCCGAGTGCCGTTACGGTAATGAGCACCAACGTCCGGACATTTCGCAATGACCCCCAATCGGTCTGTTGCGTCGCGGTCAGTCTTTTCGTTTGGGGTTGGTTCATGTTCCGGTAACCGTTGGTGTCTGCGCGCAGTGATGCACCGCGCATCGCGTCGCAATGAGACTGCACGTCGCCCGCGGCGCGCGTCTGTGCCAATGATTGAGAAATGGAATTACATCTCAGCGCGAGTCGGGATTGAATGCAATGCATGCGTTGCATGCGGCGGATAGGGTGCGGTTGGAAGGTGCCCGACCGGCTCGCCCGCCAGCTCGCTGGCGAAGCGGTGATTGACATCGCGGTGATGGGCTTCATCGGCGCGCACCGCCAGCACCACGTCGCGTAGCGTGGCATCGTCGGCGAGTTTCCAATAGTGCCGTGCGACCGCCGGCGCGGCAACATTGCGTACACGGCCGGTGTCGATTTCCTCGAGATAAAGCGTGTAACTCAACACCGCCTCTTCCTCGAAGTAGCCGACCACACGGTGTGCGGTTTTGGATGACACCAGATACAGCAGAAAAAAGCTGGCGTAGAAAATCCACTGCGTAAACATGACCGCGAGCCGCTCAAACAGGGTCGGTTTGGCGATCTCGATAAACGTCATCAGATGCATCCGTTCGTTCTCGGCTTCCTCCATGAGCGAGCGAATCCAGCCGTCGTCGCCAACCATGCGGCGCAGGCAATTCAAATGCGTGATGGTGGCACCGACCATGCCGGGCACGGCGGCCACGGTTTCAAGAACAACTGCGCGGTGTCCATAGCGTTTGGCGAAAAAAGTGTCGGCGACAAATCGAAGCAGGCGCGTGAATACCAGCGCCAACTGGTCGGACGCCCCATTGGGAGCGTGATGCACGCGCACCTCGGCACCTTGCGTTGTGTTGCGAGGCGTCGAGGTGCGAAATGGGCTGGCCGGTTTTCGGGTGGGCATGTTGTGAATCATTTCCAATTTTCCTTTTGCTGCGGGGGCGCACTTCTGTGAATTTCAAGAGATTGTCATCCTCGCGAATGCGGGGATGACAAGAATTGAGGGTAAATAGAAATTTCCAATGGCGGTTAGCCAGCATTGGTGCGGTTCTTCAGGTCTTTATGCCCCGAAAGACGCACCAATGCTGGTGTTCTGGTCATGTGAAAACGGTTTGCACTCGCCAACTCCGCGCATACGATTCACCTGCATCAACGCGCCGGGGGCGTCGATTTTTGCGAAACTTTTGGCTTTTACCTTGACCGGATTCGGGTTGTCAGCGCAGCCTGCTGACAACAGCGCACCATAAACAACCAACGTGCACGTGAATTTTTGAATCATGGTGATTTTCAATGTTATCTCCTGTCGGGAATGAATGGGATTTGCCGGGTATTCAATCGCCCGCCACAAGTTGCGAATGCATCGACGCCACCGGCGCGACAATTCCAAAGCCATTCACATGCACCTGCCGACTGCGCCTGACTGTTACCGGTCGTGCGATCATGTCCTGCAACCGGTCGCGGTCCAGCAACACGATTTCGCGCAGCCAGACACTGATCAATCCCAACTGTGCAAATCGCGAAAACACCCGGCTCACGGTTTCCAGTTCCAACCCGAGAATGCTGCCGATTTCATGGCGCGTGAGCCGCAACTGGATTTCGGTGGCGGAAAATCCGCGTGAGGCAAACCGGGCCGACATCGCCAGCAGAAAAGCCGCCACCCGTCCTGCCGCCGACAGGCCGCGCATGTTGTGCATCAACATGTGGTCGGCATTGATTTCGGCGCTCAATGCTTGCAGCAGTTCACGCGTCAATGCAGGACTGCGCTGGCTGCATTCGAGCACCACATCAAAGGGCAGCGCCAATACGTCGCAGGTATCGAGTGCGACCGCGTCGCAGCCGTGGCTGCCTGACGAAACCCCATCGAGGCCGAGAATATCGCCGCGCAAATGCAGCCCCATGGTTTGTTCCTGCCCATCGGCCGATGCGCAGCAAGTCTTGGCGAAACCCGCATTGAGGACATAAATAAAATGCAACGTGTCGCCGACATGAAACAGGTAGTCGCCGCGTTTGCGCTTTCGATGCCTGAACGGAAAATCAGTGATCAGCTCGACAATGCGGCTACCCGGGCTGCCGTGGCTGATGGCACCCTTGCCGACCTCAACGCACTCCAAAGGCGGTGATTTTTCCGCGCATAGTACCTCGGCGTAGGGCATCGCGCGTCCGTCAGACGAACTGTGGTGCGTGAAAAACCGGTGACGCCGGTCGCATTGCCCAAGGCCCCGGTGCCGGTCGCAAACGGGGGGCCGCAGAATTTGCCGACGCAGCCGTTGCCGCCGGCGCGGATTCAACCGCATAAAAATACAGGCTGTCGGTGGCCGTCGAGACCGCCGACTGAACGCTCGCGGCGCAATCAATTTCCGCGCCTTCGCACGACAGCAATTGGATTCCCACCGTCGGCCGCAAACTGCGCACATTGCCAAACATGGTCGCAAACGAAACGTCGGCCGCGTCGCGCCCGGTACCGATGCGAATCAAGCCGGTCACGGGTGTCATGCCGCTCGCGTCAAACAGATACCAGCGCTGGCCGAGAAATACTTCCACATAGGCGTGAAAATCGCTCGGCCCGAACGCGGGGTCGGCACCGTAGTCGGCGCCGGTGACATAGCGCGCCGGAATATTGAGCGCGCGGCACATGGAAATCATCAAGTGTGCGTAATCGCGGCACACGCCCACCCGCGAGTTGAAAGTCTCCATCGCGCAGGTGGTGGCGTCCGACGCACCGGGATTGAAGCGCACATGTTGGGTGACCCATTCACAGATCGATTGAACCCGCGCATAACCGGGCGTGGCATTGCCAAACATCGCCAATGCCAGACCGCGCATTTTGTCGGATGGGCAATAGCGGCTGGGCAGAATGTATGGAACGACGTCGGAAGGCATGCTGCGAATCTCACGTTCGGCGATGGCGGCGGGATTCTCGATGACGTGCTCGATCGCCACTTCGGCGCGGTAGCGAATCGTCAAAAGGCTGCCGTCGGAGGACAGACGGTTGATGCGATTGGCGGTGGCCGGATCGGTAAACGTGGATGAGCGCGTGGCACCTTCCACGACCAGTGTTTCGTTGTGTACGCGTTGCTGGCGGGTTCGTGCGGGGCAGATATTGAGGACGAAGTCACATTGGTTTTGCGCCTCGTATTGCAATTCAACCTGATAATCCATTCGTACCATGGGACACTTTCGGGAAAGTATTGTGGGTTGATTTGAGGTGATGTGAGGTGAGGTGATGTGATGTGAACAAGGCCGAAACCGAACGATAAAAATATGCGGGTGCGACGGTGGTGGCCGCCATCGGTGCAAACGCTTGCGCCACTCACGCCGCTTACGCCGCCTATGCCGCCTGCGCGCAGGCGATGTCGGGCACCAACCCGTCTTGCTGAAGCTCAAACATGCTGATTGAATCGTCGCCGGTGTCTGCATAAAGCGTCATTGCCAGCCCCACCATCGCAATGGCCGCAGCGGATTTGCCGAACAACGCCAGCATCGGCATCACGTTTAGCGCATAGCCCAGCACCAGTGCCAACAGCAGAATGGCGGCGAACAACGCGGAGAGTAATTTCATGGCGGCGATATCCCTTTGGTCGGCTGGTTCAATTGGTTCAATGAAGCGGCAAGGTTCAAATCGGAGTTGGCAATCGATGGATCATCTTAGGGAGCGCGGTGCGTCGGCGTTATCGGACATTGAGCGGAATTGATGTAGGACTGAGGCCTACCCTGCATGCTTGAAAGACTTCACGCAAGACTTCACACGCGCGAAAGTTGTCGGTGTTTGTCTGACGCCAGTTTCAGCACCAGTCGCCGAATTCGGCGGTGTATAGTCATTTCGCCCGACGTTAGGTCTCTCGTTGCGTTAGGTCTCTCGTTGTTACGCCTCTCGTTGCCGGGGTTTCCAGCCGTTTTGCGGTTACCACACATTTGCAGGTGGGTTCAACTGATATCCGATCATGCCGCTCTCCAAGCTCCTTGATTTTCAACACACGCCCCGTCTGCAACGCCTGATCGACTTCGTGTACAGCGAGTCTCACTCGAACGTCGGGCTGGGCCTGCTGGCGCTCGCGCTGCTGATCAATCTGGTCGCGTTGATTGCGGTGGATCGCGCCACCGACCACCTCGTCGAGAAGCGCACGCGGATTGTCACCTCGCGCGTGGCGATTGGCGAGCTTCAGGGCATTCAATCGATGCTGTACGAAGCCGAAAGCGCGCAGCGCGGTTATTTATATACGGGCAAAGTCGATTACCTGCTGCCACTGCGCGAAAACGAAATCCGGATTCCGCCGGCGCGTGTGCGGTTGCGCGCGATGGTCAATGATCAACCATTGCAACTTTTGTCGATTGACCGCATCAGTGCATTGGCAACGGAAAAAATTGCCGAGCTCAATGAGACCGTCGCACTGCATCAATCCGGCCAAAAAGAGGCGGCACGGTCG
>JANLQC010000160.1:0-3662 GCA_031367575.1 Betaproteobacteria bacterium
CCACGTCACCCGGTTAAGCGCGTGGCACCAGTTCCGTAGGATGGGTGGAGCGCCGCGATACCCATCTTGGCCCCTCGCAAGTACGATGGGTATCGCTGCGCTCCACCCATCCACCCATCCGTTTTCCGGGGCGTCATGGGCTTAACCGAGTGCCATGATCCTCTGACTCGAATGCCACTGACTTTAGCTGTCGCCCCTCAGTTCTGGCGCAGGCCTTGTCGGCGGGTACAAAATCGTCAACCGGCTTGGCCAATTGTGCGCGCAGAAAAATCAGCCGCTCGCGGGTAATCGTCGCGTATTTCGTCGAATCACGCAACGGCGCGCCGTTGCCCATATTCACGTGCGGCTCGCGAATGGAGAAATTCCCGGCGGCTCAGGTGCGGCATTTGTCGTCTTTTTAGAATTCGAGATCGTCGGCAATCGCCTTGATCCCGGCGCTCGCGCAGGCATCGTCGGCATCACCGCCGGGCGCGCCGGATACGGCGATGGCACCCAGCAAATTGCCGCCCGCCTCAATCGGCAAGCCACCACCCGCCACGATGACGCGTGGCAATTGGCGGATGCCGCTCATCGGCTTGCCCGGTTGCGTTTCCACCGCAAGTGATGTGGTCGATTGTTTGAAACTTGCGGCGGTCCAAGCCTTGCCAATCGCCATGTCGATGGTGTGCGGGCCGGCAAAGCGATCACGAAGCAGCACTTGCACGACGCCGGCGCGATCCACCACCGCCACCGCTGTCTGAAAGCCATCCTTGCGGCACTTGTTCAATGCCACCTGCGCGGCCTTCAGCGCGGATTCCGGTGTCAACATTTTGACGCTGAACGATGGCGCGTCTTTCGACTGCGCGAACCCGCATGGACAAACAAACACCATCAACGCGATAAAAGAATTCAGACAAAAACGACTTCCGTTCATCAGCAACTCCCATTACAAGCCTTCGCAAAAAAGCCCGGCGCACCGGGCTACTCACTCGCTTACTTGTTGACGGGGGATTCAGGATCCATCAGCAGCGCGGTCACGTGTTTCACCTGTTGCTCAGTCAGAATGCCGTTGTGCCCAAAACGCGGCATATTGGAACAGGCCAAGTACGCGTTCGCGTTGTAGATTTTTCCATAGGCATATTTCTGCGTCGCTTCATTGAATCCGCGCAGTTTGCCGAAATTGTACAAACTCGGGCCGATATTGCCGAACGAAATTTCCGCCTTGGCCAATTGATGGCAGGCGTAGCAGTTGCCGCCATTGGCATTGGCAGGGTTGTCGCTGAACTGTTTGCCCACGCCGGATTGGGCAATTTTTTCGCCCTCTTTCCAGTCGCCCAGCATTTTTCCATCGACCGGATACTTGATCGATTTCAAGTTAAGCGCCTCAATTTTTTTGGCGACATCCGCCGGACGCTTTTCAGGATATTGCGAGCACAGGCGCTGGGTCTCATCCTGTTCAAGGCGATCAAGCTTGGCCTGACCGCGCTCCATGAATGAGGCCTTCATGACAAACTCGGCTTGCGATGGCTTTACCGATTGCGCGCTTGACGCAGCCACCATCGAGACCGCCAAACCGGCGATTGCGAGCGACGCGTATTTAATCGTTTTCATGGCCGCCCCCTAGCGTTTGATGGAAGGTGCAGACAGGACGCCGCCGTTGGCATTTTTCGCCAGATAGGTAGTCAGCGCGATTGAACCTTCGGAGGTGAAATCGAGCGCCGGAAAACGCTGCTGGCGAAAGCAATCAAACAAGCGCCATTGGAACGAGCGCACTTCGCCTTGTGAGACACGATACGCCGGCCACGACGTGTAGGCGCGCTGCGCGGCTTCTTTCTTGGTGAGATTCGGCAAATCCTGCAAGCGGATGCGCTGGTTATCCGCGCCATGACAGGTCACACAACCGAAGTCATGCGGCCCGCCACGATGAAAAAACATTGCCTTGCCGATTTGGTACGCTTCTTTTTCCTTGGGATGATTGCCGGTGACATTCATCTTGATAGCGCGCGATTCGGCCGTCACATAGGCGACCAACGCCTCAATATCGGATTTTTGTTCGGGGCTGCCAAAAGGATTCTTCTTTGCGTCAGCGTATTTATAGCCTTGCAACATCACCATACAAGTGACCAGCCGCGATTCGAGATCTTCGACTTTGTCGGTGTCGCTGAAGTATTTTGGCAATACCGCGTAGGCACCCTTAACCTTGCCGGCACCCATGCCGATATCGCACTGCTCAAACGACGCATTGTTCGGGCCGCGTTTCTTCTTCCAAATGTCTTCTCCGCGCGCCTCCCACAACTCGGCCGGATTGCCATCACCAAGTGCCTGCCGGTATTTCTCAATTTCCCTGATCGTTGCATCGCCGCTTTGCGCGGACGCCAACGATGCACCGGGCGCGCCGAGCGCGCCGATCAGCACGGCGGCACATCCTGTCCGTTTGATGTATTGCATTTCACTCCTCCTGGAATGTGGGGACACTTGTTTTTTTGTTCGCCCGCATCGGCCTGCTCAGAGGCGCGACCGTGCTTATTCTTGAAAACTACGGCTTCAGGTAAACAAATCCTTCCTTCGCCTGCAAGCGCCCGATCTCGACCACGCCGGACGGCACCAATCTGGTTTGCGGCAACAATTTTTTCGGATCGATCTTGTTCGATTTCAGGGTGATTTCACAAACGCGAAATTCCACCCCGCGCGCGGCCAATTCCTCGACCGGAATGTTGAACGGATTTCCGGTCGCGTTGACTGCACCGTCGAGCAGGAAATTGACGCCCTGCGCATGCGCCACGACGACAATTTTTGTCTTCGGCTCAACATCGAGGTGGTTCTTGATATTTCGCAGCCCCTTGGTTGCCTGCTCAAAACCAGCGTCGAAGTGATACACCACCTTGACCGGATCATCTGCGGCCGCGAATGCAAATGAAACCGAGGCGGCGGCAATGAACGCAAACAACGAGGCACGCAAACTGCGGGTTAACGTCAACATCGGGTTCATCGGTGACTCCTTCAGGAAATGGTCGCTTCGTCGGTGCGCTTGTCACCTTTGTTGTCGGTCCAGGTGATGAGCACTTTCTCGCCCACCTTGCCACCGGAAAAACGAAATTCCAGAAACGGATTTTTGGAAACCGACGGGCCCCACTGCGCCGACAACACCGACTTTCCATTATGCGTGGCGGTGACGTTCTGGATGAACCAGGCAGGAATGTTTTTGCCAGCCGTATCCTTTCGCTGACCGGTTTCCATCTCGTGCGCCATCAGCGCCTTCACCACCACTTTATCGCCCACCACGTTGGCGCGAATTTTCATTGGATCTGCCATCTAAATCTCCTAAAATTTTGAACGCGAAATCACGCCTTTTGGCAATGGCCAAAATGCGCGGATGTTACCCGGCCATTCGACACTGAGGGCGAACGCCGTTCGCGGCGCGCGCGGATTCGCGAGGCATTTGACATGCCGCAGGGCATGTCTCATGTCCGCGCTCATCCCCCGCATCCACCGAGCGTGACTTTGATTTCCTTGGTTGCATAAAAGTATTTTCCGTCCGCCTTGACCAGCGCATAGACGTTGGATGTCTGGCCCATCTTCACGCGCGTGGCCACAAACGGCTCGGTGCCATCGGGGATATCGAAGTAGGCAGACAACGAATTCGGATTTTTTTCAACCAGTATCGCGATTGACTCGGTCCTGGC
>JANLQC010000173.1:0-3667 GCA_031367575.1 Betaproteobacteria bacterium
CGACGAAATTACTCGCGCACACGATGGATATGGAAAAGGTTGCGGTGCGCGGGATGGCGATTCCGCAGGTGTAGGGTGTAGTACAAAGGTGTTAGGCGTAAAGCAGGGGTGCTTGCGACGCTCAAATAACGGAAATTCAATAACGTTGCGCGCACGGCAAGTTCCTGTTCAAATCAATGTGGTATCGCTGTCTTGATCGCCACAATTCATAGGACACAATCCATGCAGAGCAGATGTTGTAAGGCGCTTATCGTCATTGCCGCAATGTTCGCCGGTGTTGCTGGCGCGGCGGAATCGGCGGGCATTGTCAAATCCGTGCGCGGCGTTGCACATGTGCATCGCGGTACGACGGTGACGCCATTGGCGGTCGGTTTGACGATAGAACCCAATGACCGCGTTGTCACCCAGGCAAACGCCACCGTCGGCATCACGTTGAAAGACGATACCTTGCTGGCGCTTGGGCCAAATAGCAATGTCACGCTGGAAAACTTTGCGTTCAATCCGACCACCCACGACGGAAACCTCGGCGTAAAAATTGTGTCGGGCACGTTGCGCATGATTACCGGATTGATTGCCAGACAAGCGCCCGCCAACGTAAAAGTGGTCACGCCGAACGCCGCAATTGGCGTGCGCGGCACCGATTTCATTGTCGAGGTGCCCGGCCATGGTTAAGGTTCGACAACTGTCACCATTGATTGCGATGCTATTCATCAGTTCCTGCGCCACGCCGGAGCGTGTGGTGCTGTTACCGGCGGGCAACTCAAAAGCCACCGCAATCGTGGTGAGTGGAAAGTCGGGAAACGTCACACTCGCCAGACCCTATGCCGAAGCGGTCATCGGCGCACAAGCAATTACCGTCGGCCAGACCGATGCGGAAACGGTCACCAAGCGATATGGCGGGGTCATTGCCGCGATACCGGCAGCGCCAAAAATATTTCTGGTTTATTTCACCACCGGCAGCAATGAATTGACCGCCGAATCGGTGCAATTGATCGGCACCATTCAGGGCGAACTCGGGCGTCTCCCGGCACCGGAAGTCATTGTCATCGGGCACACGGATCGTGTCGGGACGCTGGAATCCAATGATGCGTTGTCGGCGAAACGCGCGGAATTCATTCGCGATAAACTGATTGCCATCGGCGTGCCCGCTGCACGTATCGAATCCTCCGGCCGCGGTGAGCGCGAGCCGTTGGTGCCGACCGATGACGAGGTCGCCGAACCGAGAAACCGGCGCGTGGAAATCAAGATTCGATAAATTTCCGGAGTACTTCTCGCGTGTCGCAAGATGAAAAAGATGCCCGCCTCGGGCAGGAAATCCAGTTTCTCGGGCGCTTGCTCGGTGATGTCGTGCGGGCCGCCAACGGCGAAATTATCTTTAACCGGATCGAACATATCCGCAAACTGGCGGTGGCGCTGCGCCGCAATGAAGGCGGTGAAGACATTGCGGTGCTGAAAGGCCAGCTTGATCATGAACTCGACGGCCTCTCCATCGAACAAACGCTGAACGTGGTGCGGGCGTTCAGCCATTTTTCGCTGCTGGCGAATATCGCGGAGGATCGGCATCAAAATCGCCGCCGCCGCGCGCACCGGCTTGCCGCCTCGCCGCCACAAACCGGCAGCCTGCGGCATGCGCTTGATACGCTGGCCGCGCGCAAGGTTTCGCCGGACGGCATTCGCGATTGGCTGGCGGGCGCGTTGGTGAGCCCGGTACTGACCGCGCATCCCACCGAGGTGCAACGCAAATCGGTGCTCGATTGCGAACGCGACATCGCCCGGCTGATGACCCACCTCGAGCGCGCCGATCTATTGCCGGAAGAGCACGCTGAATCGGAAGAAAGTTTACATCGCTCGATACTGCAACTCTGGCAAACGGCAATGCTGCGTTTGTCGCGCCTGCGCGTGATCGATGAAATTGAAAACGGCTTGAGCTTTTATCGATACACGTTTTTGGCAGAGCTGCCTAAAATCTATTGCAATTTGGAACACGCGATAAAATCACGCGCGGCGGGTGAACGCGCGACAAGTTCACTCGCGGCGGGTGAACATGCGACAAATTCACGCGCGGCGGGCGAACCCGCGAACAATGCAGGCGCGCCTGTGGAACCCATGCCCGAACGAGCAATCAACGACAGCGCGCGCGTGCCCGCATTTTTTCGCATGGGCTCGTGGATCGGCGGGGATCGCGATGGCAATCCGTTTGTCACTGCCGAGTCGCTCGAAGGGGCGATGCGCCGGCAATCGACGGTCGCGTTCGAGCACTACCTGTTTGAAGTGCATCACTTGGGCGCGGAATTATCGATGTCGAGCCGCCTGGTATCGCTCACGCCCGCGTTGATGGCACTCGCGGAGAAATCCGGCGACGCGTCTCTGCATCGGCAAGATGAGCCGTATCGCCGGGCGCTGATCGGCCTATACGCAAGACTCGCGGCGACCATGATGGCATTGGCCGGCACCCATCCGATCCGGCGGCCGGAAGTGGACCTTGAAGCCTATGCAAGTCCGGCGGAATTTCGCGCCGACCTCGATGTGATTGCCGAGTCCCTCATTAGCCATGCGAGCGGCGCATTGGCGGCCGGGCGTTTGGCGCAATTGCGTTATGCGGTGGATATTTTCGGCTTTCATTTGGCCTCGATTGATCTGCGCCAAAATTCCGATGTGCATGAAGTGGTGGTGGGCGAGTTGCTCGCCAAAGCCGGTGTCTGCCCTGACTATCTGGTGCTCGATGAGCCGGCGCGCGTTGCCATGCTACTGAAGGAACTCGCAAATCCGCGAGCGCTTCGCATTGGCGGCGAAGATTACAGCGACATCGCGGTGGGTGAACTGAATGTTTTTCAGGCCGCGGCCGGCATCAACGCACGCTTCGGCCACGACGCGGTGCCGAACGCGATTATTTCCAAGGCGCAGTCGGTCAGCGATTTGCTGGAAGTGGGATTGTTGTTGAAAGAAACCGGTTCGCTGGCGTCGCGCCATGGGCATTCACGCTTACAGATTTCGATCATTCCCCTGTTTGAAACCATCACCGATTTGCAGGCGGCCGCCGGCATCATGCGCGCCGCGTTTGCGCTGCCGCAGTACCGTGCCTGGCTCGATAGTCGACATGGACTGCAGGAAATCATGCTCGGGTATTCGGATAGCAATAAAGATGGCGGCTATCTCACGGCCAACTGGGAGCTATACGGCGCGCAAAAGGGGTTGGTCGATCTCGCGGCCGAGGCCAAGGTTAAGCTCCGGCTGTTTCACGGGCGCGGTGGCACCGTCGGACGCGGCGGCGGGCCGACGTTTGAAGCGATCCTCGCGCAGCCGGACGGGTGTTCCGCGACCGGACTCAGAATCACCGAACAGGGCGAAGTGATCGCGGCGAAATATTCCGACGCCGAACTCGGCCGGCGCAATTTCGAGACGCTGATTTCGGCCGCGATGCTGTCGAATTTTCCGGCCACCGAACAGCGCGACAAACCGCGCTGGTGGGAGGTGATGCGCCAACTTTCCGCGAGTGCTTGTGCCAACTACCGAGCGCTGGTATATGAAACGCCCGGCTTCGTCGATTTTTTTCGCAGCGCCACGCCGGTCGGGGAAATTGCCGGCCTCAATATTGGCAGCCGTCCGGCATCGCGAAAACCCTCGCAATCGATCGCCGATCTGCGTGCAATTCCGTGGGTGTTCAGTT
>JANLQC010000321.1:0-3571 GCA_031367575.1 Betaproteobacteria bacterium
TTTTCGCACCCAGACTGCCGCCGACGATCAGCAATCGGATCGGCCCTTCCCGTCCGGAAAATCGCGTTTCCGGCGCGGCAATACGGGTGATGTCGTCGCGCACCGGCGTGCCCAGCCATTCGATATTTTTCGGCTTGGGCAACAACTTCGCCAGCGCGTTTTTCGGTGCCTGTTCAAACGTTTTCGGAAATCCGACCAACACGCGAGTGGCGAAGAGCGCGAGAACGCGATTGGTCAAACCTGCATGTGCGCCGGGCTCATGCACCACCAGCGGCTTTCCACACAGCACGCCCATCAGGCCGCCGGGAAACGCGATGTAGCCGCCCATCGAAATCAACACGTCGGGCCGGGTACGCAAGATCACGCGCAGCGCCTGCCAGAATGCGCGCAACAGCACCAGCGGCAGCAACGCCCAGGCCAGCAGGCCTTTGCTGCGCACGCCGGACATCCGCACGACCTCGATGGCGATCTTGTCGCTAATGGCCGAGTTGCCGACCAGCTTGTGTTCCATGCCGGCCGGGGTCGCCAGCCAGACAATGGCCCAGCCGCGCGCCACCAGCACTTCGGCAATCGCCAAGCCAGGATAAATGTGCCCGCCAGTGCCGGCGGCCATGATGAGCGCGGTCTTTTGTTTGGCCGTGTTCATGTGCCTCGCACCCCTTTACCCGATGTGCCCGATGTGCCCGATGCCGGTGGCATGCGGTTTTCCGCATCGATCCGCAACAACACCGCGACCGCGATGCAGTTGGCCAGCAGACCACTGCCGCCATAGGAAAGGAAGGGCAGTGTGAGCCCCTTGGTTGGCAGCAGACCCATGTTCACGCCAATGTTGATAAAGGCCTGCACTGCCAGCCACACCGCGAGACCTTGCGCGGTCAGCGCGGCGAAGTATTTTTCGCGCATCATTGCTTCGCGCCCGACCATGAACGCGCGGTAGATCAGCAACACAAACAAGACAAGCACCACGGTCACCCCGGCAAAACCAAGTTCCTCGGCGATCACGGCCAGCAGAAAATCGGTATGCGCTTCCGGCAGGTAAAAAAGCTTTTCAACACTGCCGCCCAACCCGACGCCCAGCCACTCGCCGCGGCCGAACGCGATCAGCGAATGCGACAGTTGATAACCGCTGCCAAGCGCGTCCGCCCACGGATCCATGAACCCGACAATGCGTTGCAGCCGATAAGGTGAAGACACGATCAACACCACGAACGACACCGCCAGCAACACGATGAGACCCGCGAACACGCGCCAATTGAGGCCGCCCAGAAACAGGATCGCCATCGCAATCGACGTGATCACCACCAGCGCGCCGAAATCGGGTTCGCGCAGCAACAGCGCACCGATGAACACCATCACCGCAAGCATTGGCAAAAAACCCTTCTTGAAGTCATGCATGAAGGCGGCTTTGCGAACCGTGTAGTCGGCCGCGTACAACACCGCAAAAAACTTCATCAGCTCCGACGGTTGCAAGGTCATGAAACCGAGCGAGAGCCAGCGGCGCGAGCCGTTCACTTCGCGGCCGATGCCGGGAATCAGTACGATTGCCAACAGGAAGCCGCCGATGATAAAAAGTACCGGCGCCAATCGCTGCCACATTGCCACCGGCACCTGAAACGCCACCAAAGCCACCGCGACACCCAACACGAGATGGATCGCGTGGCGCTGCAAAAAGTAATACATCCGATAGCCGGTCATCTTCTCGGCTTCCGACATGGCAATCGATGCCGAATAGACCATCACGAGGCCGATTGCCAGCAGCAACACCACACTCCAGAACAGCGTGAGATCGATTTCCGCACGCGGTGCGGCCGGGCTATACAGCATCGCAATCCCCGCTCCCGCGCTGCTGCTTGAGTTCGCGCACGCATGCGGCAAACACGTCACCGCGATGGTTGTAGTTTTTGAACATGTCGAAACTCGCGCAGGCGGGCGACAGCAACACCGCGTCGCCGGGTGCGGCCTCGTTGAATGCGCGTTCGACCGCGTCTTGCATGCTCACGGCGTGAATCGTTTTCGCGTGCGCGCCGGTGATCGCCGACTCGATTGAACGCGCATCCTTGCCGATCAGCACCACCGCTTTGGCGCGCCGGCGAATCGGCTCGGCCAGCGGCGAAAAATCCTGCTCCTTGCCGACGCCGCCGGCGATCAGCACCACCGGCACCGTCATGCCGTTCAGCGCCGCCACGGTTGATCCGACGTTGGTGCCTTTGGAGTCATCAAAGAACGTCACGCCATTGATGGTGCCCACGTTTTGCAGGCGATGCGGCAGACCCTTGAAATTTTTCAAACCCTGCGCCAGACGCGTTGTGTCGCAACCAATGGCGCGGCACAACGCGAATGCCGCGAGCGCATTGGCGGCGTTGTGCAATCCGGCAATGGGCATATCGGCAAGCGCCATCAGGTGCTCGTTGCCTCGCATGAGCGCGCCATCGGTGATGCCAAATTCGTTCACCTTCGTCACCGCATCAATGCCAAATGTGCCGATCGATTCAGGTGAAAGTTTCTCGTCACGCATCGCAAGACTTGTTGCGTCCTGGCGATTCAATACCTGATGCCGCGCATGCGCGAAGATGCGCTGCTTGGCGTTCGCGTAGTCGGCCATCGAATCGTAACAATCCAGATGATCCTGCGACAGATTCAGCATCGTCGCCGCATCCAGATGAAGCGAGGAAGTTGTTTCCAATTGAAAGCTCGACAGCTCGACCACATATGCGTCGGGCTGGCCGCGATCGCGCGCATCGAGCATCGCATCGATCACCGGCAGACCGATATTGCCGGCCACCACCGTCTTCAATCCGGCGGCGCGACACATCTCGCCCGCCATTGCGGTGACGGTTGATTTGCCATTGGAGCCGGTGATGCCGATCATTTTGGGTCGCGTTCCTTTTTCCGCTAGCTCGTTTTGTTCCCACGCAAAAAGCTCGACATCCCCAACGAACTTTTTCCCTTGAGTGATCGCCCGCGCGATGGACGCGTCACACGCGGGCCCAGCAACGGCCACGCCCGGGCTTGCAACAATGAGTTCGGCGTCTCGAAAGAGGGCGGCGCTGTATGGGCCGGCAATGAACTCTGCACCGCCGTGTTCGCCTCGAAGTTGGTCGAGGCCGGGAGGATTCGAACGCGTGTCGGCGATTCGCACACGAGCACCCATTCGCTCGGCCCATCGGACGACGGAGAGCCCGGTGTTACCCGCGCCAAGAACAACAATGCTTTTGTCATGCCAGTTCACCTCGCTGTCCCATCGCTTAGCAGTTTGATATGAAAGTCAAGCACTGGCGCGGTGTTTCAGGCATAAATCGCCAGAAAGGCGCGCCAGTGCTGGTGTTTCCTGACAGGATACAAACACGGTGGCAGTCATTCTCGCGAGCGCGGGAATCAATTTTTTCGCCTTTTTCGCGTGCGAAGGAAATGGATTCCCGCGTTCGCGGGAATGACAAACTTTTGAAGTCGCCGTTGAAAACGCTCATCTCAGCTTCAACGTCGATAGCCCAAACAACACCAGCAACATCGTGATGATCCAGAACCGCACCACCACCTGATTTTCTTTCCAGCCCTTCAATTCGTAGTGGTG
>JANLQC010000339.1:0-4139 GCA_031367575.1 Betaproteobacteria bacterium
CGTTCACCGACGAATGGGCACCGGAACGCAGTGTTTGTCTGGGCGAAAAAATGGGGGAAAAGACCCAATGAATCCGTGAGCCGATTGAATCCGGATATCCAACGCCTTCCGCTAAAATAGGCGCTTGGCGACAATCTCTGACATGCTTCGTCGCCGATGCTGGTGAGCCGGACTCCACGGTTAGACAATCCCAATGCGCGATTCGCGTGAGGTCGTAAATTCATGAATTCGCCCGTTCCCAAAATCCGCAAAGGCCTGCTCGATCCCGAACGCCGCCGCAAGGGCATCTATATCCTGCCGAATTTGTTTACCTGCGCGTCGCTGTTCGCCGGTTTTTACGCGATCGTGCAAGGCATGAACGGTAAATTTGAAATCGCCTGTATCGCCATTTTTTGTGCGATGGTGCTCGATGGTCTTGATGGTCGCGTCGCGCGCATGACGCGCACCCAAAGCGAATTCGGCGCGCAGTTTGATAGCCTCTCCGATATGGTGTCGTTTGGCGCGGCCCCCGCGTTGGTGATGTACGAATGGGCGCTAAAGCCAATGGGCAAATGGGGCTGGGCGGCGGCATTCATTTATTGCGCCTGTGCGGCGATGCGATTGGCGCGTTTCAATACCAACATTGGTGTTGTCGACAAGAAGTATTTTCAGGGTCTGCCGAGCCCGGCGGCGGCGGCGCTGGTGGCCGGTCTGATCTGGGTCCTGAACGATTATCAGATTCAGGGCGGCGATGTGCGCGGGATCGCGTGGGGGCTCACCGCGTTCGCGGGAATCACGATGGTCACCAATATTCGTTACTTCAGCGGCAAGGATTTCAACATGCGGCGCAGCGTGCCGTTCTGGGTGGTGCCGGTGATTTTCGTGGTGTATCTGGTGGTCACGATCGAACCCTCGCATGTGCTGTGGGGTTTGTTCGTCGTGTATGCGCTGTCGGGGTATGTGATGGCGCTGATGGGAATGGTTCGTGGTGGCGACAAGCGACCGCCGGACGCGGATTCATCCAAATAGTATTGCGCGGTAAGCGGCACTGCGCTATATTGTGTGCATGAACGCTCGTTCAAATCGTCGCTTTTGCGTTATCCCGCCGGCCCGCCTTATTCTGGCGTTTGGCCTGCTGCTGCGCGTCGCGCGCACATAACCCCCACCCCTCGTTGATCTGGTTTCTTCGCTCGCACCGCCGGGCGAAATGGTGTTTCCACGTTTGAATATCGAGTTATGGAGTTGGCAATGGATAAATTGATTATTTTCGACACCACCATGCGCGACGGTGAACAAAGTCCGGGTGCGTCGATGACGAAGGAAGAAAAAGTGCGCATCGGCAAGCAACTGGAAAAAATGCGCGTGGACGTGATCGAGGCCGGATTCGCGGCGGCCAGTCAGGGCGATTTCGAGGCCATACAGGCAGTTGCGGCGGCGGTAAAAGAGTCGCGCGTCTGTTCGCTGGCGCGTGCGCAGGCGGGCGACATTCAAAAAGCCGGCGACGCCGTCAAAGGTGCCGCACAAAGCCGCATCCACACTTTTATTGCGACCTCGCCAATCCACATGCAGCACAAGCTGCGCATGTCGCCTGATCAGGTATTGGTCGCTGCCGTGGACGCGGTCAAATTTGCGCGCACGCTCTGTGATGACATTGAATTTTCGGCTGAGGACGCAGTGCGCAGTGACATGGATTTTCTCTGCCGCGTGTTTGAAGCGGTGATCAAGGCGGGTGCGCGCACCATCAATGTGCCCGATACCGTCGGCTACGCGGTGCCCGAAATGTGGGCCGAGCGATTTCGCACCTTGATTGAGCGCGTACCAAATTCGGATCAGGTGGTTTGGTCGACCCATTGCCATAACGATCTCGGCATGGCGGTGGCGAATTCGCTCGCGGCCGTGCATGCGGGTGCGCGGCAGGTGGAATGCACCATCAACGGCTTGGGCGAGCGCGCGGGCAATGCCTCGCTGGAAGAAATCGTGATGGCGGTGCGCACCCGCAAGGATTATTTCAATCTTGAAACGCGCATCGATGCCACCCAGATTGTGCCGGCCTCGAAGCTGGTCTCCACCATCACCGGTTACCCGGTTCAGTTGAACAAGGCGGTGGTCGGTGCCAACGCATTCGCACACGAATCCGGCATCCATCAGGACGGCGTGCTGAAGCATCGCGAAACCTACGAGATCATGCGCGCGCAGGATGTCGGCTGGCACGCGAACAGGATTTCACTCGGCAAATTGTCCGGTCGCTCCGCGTTTCGCGAACGATTGAAAGAGCTCGGCATCGTGCTCGAGTCGGAAGTCGCGCTCAATGCGGCGTTCAAGAAGTTCAAGGAACTTGCCGACAAGAAGCAGGAAATTTTCGATGAAGATTTGCACGCCCTTGTTTCGGACGAAGCCGTCACGCCCGAGATCGAGCAGTACCGCCTGATCTCGCTCACGGCGCATGTCGAAACCGGCGAACAACCCTATGCACGCCTTGTGATCGCCGATGCCGGCAAGGAAAAATCCTGCGAAGCAAAAGGGGCCGGGCCGGTCGATGCGACTTTCAAGGCGCTGGAAAGTGTCGCGCAAAGCAATTCGGAGTTGCTTCTGTACTCGGTCAACAACGTCACGGAAGGAACCGATTCGCAAGGGGAGGTGACGGTGCGACTGTCGAAAGCCGGGCGCATTATCAATGGCGTCGGGTCGGACACCGACATTGTGATCGCGAGCGCCAAAGCCTATCTGAACGCACTTAACAAACTCGCGCACAAGGAGCGAATGAATCCGCAGATGGGGTAGGGCGGGGCAATTCGCGAAATCCATTTTGCAGGATGGGTGGAGGCGCATTTGCCGATACCCATCAACTCGTTGTCGCAGCGGTGATGGGTATCGCTGCGCTTTATCCATCCTGCCATTCGGGTGCAAAAGGATCGCAAGTGCAACGCGAACTGTTGGTGCGATTGCACGTTTGCGTGTTTACCAATGCATGTAACCTACCAACCAACCGATCTTTCCGTTTATGGCGGCCCACATGACCACAAAAGAACTCCTCTCGCAATTCGGTGTTGACCTCGAAGCGCACGCCGGCGATGACCTTGTTTCGCGCTCGCCGATTGACGTCAGCAACCTGGCGGCGTTGAGATGCGACACGCGCGAGACCGAGGCGCAGAAAATTGGCGCGGCGCACGTTGCGTTCTAGTCTTGGCGCGATGTTCCCGCGCCCAAGCGCGGCGAGCTGGTGCGTCTGTTGGGTGAAGAATTGCGCGCCAACAAGGATGCGCTCGGCAGGCTGGTGACACTTGAATCCGGAAAAATTCTTCAGGAGGGTTTGGGCGAAGTCCAGGAGATGATCGATATTTGCGATTTCGCGGTCGGCCTCTCCAGACAGCTTTACGGCTTGACCATTGCCTCCGAGCGCCCCGGCCACCGGATGATGGAACAGTGGCATCCGCTGGGTGTGGTCGGCATCATCAGCGCGTTCAATTTTCCGGTCGCGGTATGGGCGTGGAACAGCGCGATTGCGTTGGTGTGCGGCGATTCGGTGGTATGGAAACCTTCCGAGAAAACGCCATTGACGGCGTTGGCGTCGCACGCGTTGTTGCAACGCGCGATCCAGAAATATCGCGACAGTGGCAATGCCGCGCCGGAGGGGCTTTCGCAAATCATCATCGGTCGTGCGGATGTCGGTGAAGCACTGGTCGATGATGCGCGCGTCGCGTTGATTTCCGCAACCGGTTCGACCCGCATGGGACGCGCCGTCGGTAGCCGCGCCTCGGCACGATTCGCGAAAACCATTCTGGAATTAGGGGGAAACAATGCCATGATCGTGGCACCCAGCGCCGACCTGAAAATGGCGTTGCCGGCGATTCTGTTTTCGGCGGTCGGTACCGCAGGGCAACGCTGTACCACGCTGCGCCGCCTGATCGTCCATTCCACCATCTATGATCAGCTCCTGACCAAACTGAAAGGCGCCTTCGCGTCGGTGCGGATCGGCAATCCGCTTAATTCGGGCACGCTGGTTGGGCCGTTGGTCGATGAAGCGGCGTACCAAGGCATGCAGGCATCATTGGCGTCGGCCCTGAAGGAAGGCGGTTCGGTGAGCGGCGGTGAACGGGTGATGGCAACCGAATTCCCCAATGCTTTTTACGTGTGCCCCGCCATCGCGGAAATGCCCACCC
>JANLQC010000362.1:0-2007 GCA_031367575.1 Betaproteobacteria bacterium
CGGTGGGATCGTCGCGGTGCGTGCATTGTCGGCCACTTCCGTCGCCAAACCCTTTTCAATCGCGTTCGCTTTCGCTTTCGCGGTTAAACCGGTAGCGGCAGGCGGTTCCGCCAAGACACCGGTAACCTTGCCTTTGTATGCGCGCAGTTTTTGCGTTTCGCTGATGTATTCGCCGAACTCGCCCGTCTGGTTGGTCATCGCCGCGAGTTTCAATGTGGCATCGAACGAATCAAAACTTTTCGCGAGCTTTAGTGGCTTGACCGCCTCCGCCTCACTGCCTTCCTTTTGATAGCGGCCCATCCCTTTCCCAAGCCCAAGCGCGTCAAGCGCCGGTTGTTTTGCGGTGGGCGGCGCCTGTTTGGCGAGTACGTTGCCGGGTGGTTGGCGCGTGCTCAGCAGGCGTTTGACCTGATTGAGGTCGTCGGCCATTTCGCGCATTGTCTGATAGCGCTCATCGGCCGATTTCGCCAATGCCTTTGCCACCACCAGATCAAGCATTACCGGGACTTCCGTGTTGACGTTTGACGGCGCGGGCGGATTGGTATTGACGGTCGCGTACATGATGGCATTGACGTTGTCGCCGTCGAACGGTGGCAAGCCGGCCAGTGCTTCGTAGAGCACCACGCCGAGCGAAAAAATGTCGGTGCGGTGGTCGAGGTTGCGGCCGATGACCTGTTCCGGTGACATGTAGCGCGGGCTGCCGAGGATCAGGCCGGTCATGGTTTTCACCGCCGAGGCCGGCATTCGCGCGATACCGAAGTCGGTCATTTTCGCGAGTCCGCCGCGCACCACCATAATGTTGGACGGCTTTACATCGCGGTGGATGATGTCGTTGTCGTGCGCGAAACCGAGGCCCTGCGCAATTTGTGCGATCCAGTCGATGGTAAGTGCCACCATCGGGCGTCCATCGTCGGCGAGAATGTCCTTGAGTTCCTTGCCTTCGAGAAATTCCATCGCCATGTAGGCCATGTTTTCGTTGCGGCCCACGTCGTAGATGGTGACGATGTTGGGATGATTCAGCCGCCCCGCCGCCTTGATTTCCTGCTGGAATCGAAGCTCGTATTCGGCCTGTTCATCCTTGTTGAAGGAGAGATTGACGGTTTTGATGGCAACGATCCGGTCAATCATCGGATCGACCGCTTTGTACACGACACCCATCGCACCCTGGCCGATGACGGAAAGAATCTTGTAGCGGCCCAGGGTTTCGATCATGCTATTTTTTGGCGGGTGCCTGTTTTTGTTTTGCCTTGACGGTGCGGAACGGCGGCCCCCACGATGGGTGCCCCGCCTCGGCGGCATTGAGTTCAAACGCGGGATCCAGCAACAGGATTTTCTCGAACTCGGTTCGGCAAAGCGCGAGACGCATGGTCAGGCAATAACTGAACGCGACAAATATGTGAATCTGGATTTTGTCGGCCTGAGCCGGCGATTCGATGAGCGCGTCCTGAAAGAATTTGATGGCCTTCGGATAATCCGCTTCATCGTAGGCTTTCATCGCTTCGCCGACCAGTTTTTCGCCCGGCGTTTGAATTTTTACGATGGGTGCGGGCAATGACTTGCCGGACTTGCGCAATTCAATTTCGGTTTTGACGAGCCTGAAAATCGGCC
The DNA here is from genome assembly GCA_031367575.1 of Betaproteobacteria bacterium. Classification (GTDB taxonomy): domain Bacteria; phylum Pseudomonadota; class Gammaproteobacteria; order Burkholderiales; family Usitatibacteraceae; genus UKL13-2. The sequence goes on from JANLQC010000362.1 coordinate 1,609, forward strand.
CCCAGGTCGGGTGTCCGGCCTCGGCCGGCGAAAGTTCGAATTTTGGGTCGAGCAGGAATGCCTTTTCAAATTCTTCCTTGCAGGCGAGTTCGCGGTTGTTGACGCACTGAATGAACGCCATATGTTTTCGCGCACTCAATTGCTGCGGCGGGGACAATACGCCGCTATCGAGCGCGATCAGCAAATTGCCCATTGCGTCGGTATAGACGCCCGCGTCGTATTGTTTCAATCCGCTGGCCAGACTGAGTTCGGCGCGCTCGATCCGCTGCTTGCGGATCAATTCTTCGGGTGCTGAAACCACCGCCGCCGGGGGAGGGGCGACGCAACCCGCGACCGCGAGTAACGCGATCAGCATCGCGACCGTGCCGGTGCGAAGGCGCGAGGCAACGTGTTGCGGGA
>JANLQC010000368.1:0-5039 GCA_031367575.1 Betaproteobacteria bacterium
CATCACGATGGTCATGGCCAAGAAATACGGTGGTGAGGCCCGCGCCTACGACCAGATCGACGCTGCGCCTGAAGAGAAAGCCCGCGGCATCACCATCAACACCGCCCACGTCGAATACGAAACCGCCAACCGCCACTACGCGCACGTCGATTGTCCCGGCCACGCCGACTATGTGAAGAACATGATCACCGGTGCCGCGCAGATGGACGGTGCCATCCTCGTCTGCTCGGCCGCCGACGGCCCGATGCCACAAACGCGCGAACACATCCTGCTCGCCCGTCAGGTTGGCGTGCCCTACATCGTCGTCTTCCTGAACAAATGCGACATGGTCGACGACGCCGAACTGCTCGAACTGGTTGAAATGGAATTGCGCGAACTGCTGTCCAAATACGAATTCCCCGGCGACGACATCCCGTTCATCAAGGGCAGCGCGTTGAAAGCCATGGAAGGCGATACCGGCGAGCTGGGCGAAGGCGCGATCATGAAGCTGGCCGACGCGCTGGACAACTACATCCCGCAACCCAAGCGTGCCCTCGATGGTGCGTTCCTGATGCCGGTCGAAGACGTGTTCTCGATTTCCGGACGCGGCACGGTCGTGACCGGACGGATCGAGCGCGGCATCATCAAGGTTGGCGAAGAGATCGAAATCATCGGTCTGAAACCGACCCTGAAGACCATCTGCACCGGTGTCGAAATGTTCCGCAAGCTGCTGGATCAAGGTCAGGCGGGCGACAACGTCGGCATCCTGCTGCGCGGCACCAAACGTGAAGAGGTCGAGCGCGGTCAGGTGCTGGCCAAGCCGGGCAGCATCACCCCGCACACCGACTTTGAAGCCGAGATCTATGTCTTGAGCAAAGACGAAGGTGGCCGTCACACGCCATTTTTCAACGGCTACCGTCCGCAGTTCTACTTCCGCACCACCGACGTGACCGGGGCCTTGCAACTGCCGGCCGGCACCGAGATGGTGATGCCGGGCGACAACGTCAAGATCAACGTGCAGTTGATTGCACCGATTGCGATGGAAGACGGGCTCAGGTTTGCGATCCGCGAGGGTGGCCGAACCGTCGGTGCCGGCGTCGTATCGAAGATTTTGAAATAACAAATTTGCCACCTGCAAAATCAGGTCGCGATAAAAAGGAATGAAGATGGCAACTGCACAACCCGCCAAGCAAAAAATCCGGATTCGCCTGAAGGCCTTTGACTATCGCCTTATCGACCAGTCTGCGGCCGAGATCGTCGAAACCGCAAAGCGCACCGGTGCCGTGGTGAAGGGGCCGGTACCGCTGCCGACCAAAATCGAGCGTTTTGACGTGCTCCGTTCACCGCACGTAAACAAGACCTCGCGAGACCAATTTGAGATTCGGACTCACTTGCGCCTGATGGATATCATCGACCCGACCGATAAAACGGTCGATGCATTGATGAAGCTCGATCTGCCCGCCGGCGTCGATGTCGAAATCAAGCTGTAAGGTATTGATAAATATTGGAGAGGCGGCTATAATCGCGCCTCTTTGCCGGTGCCGTTAAAATGCGCTGGCAAAAGAAGTAGTGACAGGTAGTACCGCAAAGGTACATTTGATTTGTTGGCCAATTGTAGCCGACACCCGTTAAGTAGCTGATTTTTGGTTGTTTCTCGGGCTAACTAGAAAGGATGTAAAGATGAGTCTTGGTCTCGTCGGCCGGAAGGTTGGCATGACTCGCATTTTTGCGGACGATGGCACTGCCATTCCCGTGACTGTGCTGGACGTGTCGAACAACCGCATCACCCAAATCAAGACCCCCGACACCGATGGCTATTCGGCCGTGCAAGTTGCATATGGCACGCGTCGCGCATCGCGGGTGGCCAAGGCGCAAGCCGGTCACTATGCGAAAGCCGGTGTTGAAGCGGGATCGGTCTTGAATGAATTCACCACCACACCGGAAAAACTGGCCGAACTCAAGGTCGGCTCGAACCTGTCCGTGGAAATGTTCGCTGTCGGCCAAAAGGTCGATGTGTCGGGCACCACGCTGGGTAAGGGATTTTCCGGCGTTATCAAGCGCCACCACTTTTCCTCGAATCGCGCATCTCACGGCAACTCCAAGTCGCACAACGTGCCAGGTTCCATCGGCATGGCGCAGGATCCGGGCCGCGTGTTTCCAGGCAAGCGTATGGCCGGCCAATTGGGCAACGTCAATCGCACCGCGCAATTGCTGGAAGTGGCGCGTATCGATACCGCCCGCCAACTGCTCCTTGTCAAAGGTGCCGTGCCGGGTGCCAAGAATGGAACAATCGTCGTTCGCCCTGCCGCCAAGACGCGTCTTGTCAAAGGGGAGACCAAATAATGGAACTCAAGCTGATTAACGATCAAGGTGCCGCATCCGGCACCATTGACGCCTCCGCTGAACTGTTTGGTCGTGATTATTCCGAGGCGCTGGTTCATCAAGTGGTGACCGCTTATCAGGCCAACGCACGCTCGGGCAACCGCGCGCAAAAGGGTCGAAGCGACGTTCAGAAATCGACCAAAAAACCGTGGCGCCAAAAGGGAACGGGCCGTGCTCGTGCCGGTATGGCGTCTTCGCCTTTGTGGCGCGGCGGCGGCAAGATTTTCCCGAATTCGCCCGACGAAAATTTCACACAAAAAGTCAACAAGAAGATGTATCGCGCCGGTATCGCCGCGATTCTCTCGCAGTTGGTTCGTGAGGATCGCCTGTCGGTCGTCGATACGTTTTCGCTCGAATCGCCGAAGACAAAAATGCTGTCGCTCAAGCTGAAAAGCATGGGTCTTGATCAAGTGCTGATCATTACCGATAACCTTGACGACAACCTGTATTTGTCCTCACGCAACCTGCCGGATGTGATGGTGCTCGAAGCCAGACATGCCGACCCGGTCAATCTGGTGCGCTTTGCCAAGGTCGTGATGACCAAGGCGGCCGTCAAGCAACTCGAAGAGGTGCTCGCATGAGTATCCAGAATCAGGAACGCCTGTTGACCGTGGTGCTGCGTCCGGTGATTTCGGAAAAAGCCACCATGGTCGCCGACAAGCGCAAACAAGTCGTGTTTGAAGTGCTGCGCGATGCCACCAAGGCGGAAATAAAGGCCGCCGTTGAACTCCTGTTCAAGGATCAAAAGGTGGAAGTCGAGAGCGTCAACGTCGTCAATCAAAAAGGCAAGGCAAAGCGTCATGGACGTTTTGAAGGCCGTCGCAATCACGTCAAGAAAGCCTATGTTTGCCTGAAGCGTGACGCCGAAGGCAATGCCGCTGACATCAACTTTGCCGAAGGAGCCGCATAATGGCACTCGTCAAAACAAAACCGACCTCACCGGGCCGCCGCAGCATGCTGAAGGTGGTCAATTCAGAGCTGCACAAAGGTGCGCCATTCGCCGCGTTGCTTGAGCCACAGTACAAGCATGCCGGTCGCAATCATCATGGCCACATCACCACCCGTCATCAGGGCGGCGGTCACAAGCAGCACTATCGCATTATCGATTTCAAGCGCAACGACAAGGACGGCATCATTGCCAAAGTCGAGCGTCTGGAATATGACCCAAATCGTAGCGCCAATATTGCGCTGCTTTGTTACACCGACGGCGAGCGTCGCTATATTATTGCCCCGAAGGGAATTTCCGCCGGTGCGCAACTGATCTCGGGTGCCGATGCGCCGATCAAGACCGGCAACACGCTGCCACTGCGAAATATTCCGGTCGGTTCCACCATTCATTGCATCGAAATGTTACCGGGCAAAGGTGCGCAGTTGGCGCGCTCGGCCGGCACCTCGGTTCAATTGCTGGCCCGCGAAGGCATGTATGCGCAGCTTCGTTTGCGCTCGGGTGAAATTCGTAAAGTGCATGTTGATTGTCGCGCCACCATCGGTGAAGTCGGTAATGCTGAACATGGGCTGCGCGTCATCGGTAAAGCCGGTGCGAATCGCTGGCGTGGCTGGCGTCCGACGGTACGCGGGATTTGTATGAATCCGGTCGATCACCCGCATGGCGGTCGTTCCAACGGCGGCGGTCACCCGGTTTCACCGTGGGGCCAAAAAGCCAAGGGTTTGAAGACCCGTACCAACAAACGCACGCAAAGCATGATTGTGCGCAGTCGGCACAAAGCTAAGTAATCGAGGCCAGACATGACACGTTCCGTAAAAAAAGGCCCGTTTTGCGACGGCCATCTGTTGAAAAAAGTGGAAGCAGCAGCGGCAACCAAAGATCGGCGTCCGATCAAGACCTGGTCGCGTCGTTCCACGATTCTGCCGGATTTCGTCGGCCTGACCATCGCCATCCATAACGGCAAGCAGCATGTGCCGGTGCATGTCAGCGAAAACATGGTCGGTCATAAATTGGGCGAATTCGCGCTCACCCGCACCTTCAAAGGCCATCCGGCCGACAAGAAGTCTGCGGCACCGGCCAAGAAATAAGGAGCCAGGAAATGCAAGTTTCAGCCAATCTATGGGGCGTTCGCCTCTCCGCGCAAAAAGGCCGCCTCGTCGCGGACATGATTCGCGGCAAGAAAGTCGATCTCGCCCTGAATATCCTGGCCTTCTCGCCGCAAAAAGGTGCCACGATCATCAAAAAAGTTCTCGAATCCGCGATCGCAAATGCCGAGCATAACAATGGTGCCGATATTGATGAGTTAAAGGTCGCTACGATCCTCGTCGAAAAAGGCCCGGTGTTGAAGCGTTTCACGGCGCGCGCCAAAGGCCGCGGCAACCGCATCATTAAACCGACTTGCCACGTCTTTTTGACGGTTGGCGACGGCAAGCAATAAGGGGCAACGATGGGACAAAAAATATCGCCGATCGGGTTTCGGCTGGCCGTCCACAAAAACTTCGCGTCGAAGTGGTATGCCAACAGCAAAAACTTCCCGATCATGCTGCTTGAGGACATAAAGGTTCGCACCTACCTCAAGAAACGCCTCGCCAATGCCTCGGTCGGCAAAGTCATCATCGAGCGTCCGACCAAGAATGCCAAGATCACCATTTACTCCTCACGGCCTGGTGTCGTGATTGGTAAAAAAGGTGAGGATATTGAGAATCTGCGGGTCGAGCTGACAAAATTGATG
>JANLQC010000371.1:0-3105 GCA_031367575.1 Betaproteobacteria bacterium
ACCCCCGAGGACTTCACCCGGCCCGGTCACGTGGTGCTCCGCTTCCGGCGTCGTTGCGGCCGTTCAGCATCAGCACCGGTTCTTTGACGCGCGGGGCATAATTGAGGATATCGAGTTCGGGTGGAAAACTACCCGCCGCGCGCGACGTGATTGGAATGCCGCCCAGCAGCAAAATGCCTGTCTTCAATCGCGGCTCGAGGGCCATGAATTGCGGTGCCCAGATGGTGCCGAAGCTGATGCCCTGATAGCCGATGTGCGCCGCGTCGATGTCTTTGCGGCTTTGCAGATAGTCGATGGATTGGCGCACCTCGTGCACCCACTTGATGACGTGATCGCGATAGGAAGGCATGTCGGCCTCGAATGGGGCAAAACCATCGGAGCGTTCGTAGGAACCTTTCCACAACGGCAGCAGAATTGCGCGACCGCCGCGGATCAGTGGCTCGGCAAAACCCCAACCGAAGATATCCTGTTCGGTGGCGCTGGTTCGCCGATAAAACGTGCCCGAGCCACCCATCTGGATCACGACCTGATAAGGCGGCTTCGCCGATCGCGGCAGGTAGAGGTAAGCGGTGAGCCGTTCACCTCCATAGCCGGCGGCGAACGATACTTTCTGCTTGACCCAGTGGGGCGAGGATTCATCGGTCGCGTCGATACGCGGATCCAGAGGCACGCGCTGCCGCTCGAAAAACCTCGTGGATGTCTGGTACTCGGCTTCGCTGATCGGGCGATGTGGACGCGGCGGCGGGATGCGTTGAAGGGGACGTGTCGCCGCTTCCGGAAATGGGGCATCGCCGACGCGCTTGATGGTGCGCATGCCATTCTCGGCAGCGCGGTCAAAGGCCGGGCGAATGTCGGGGAAGAGATACTGGTAGGCCGGATCAGTCCATGCTCCTCCCAGCGCAATGCGAGTGTCGCCGTCGGCGGCATTAGCCGCCCACTCACGCACATTGCCCGCCATGTCGATGGCGCCGAAGGCACTTCGCGATTTGCTGCCGCCCGCCGGTCGCGGCCCTTTGCCTTCGTAATTGCTCAGGGGCAGGAACAGGCCGGGCAGCAGTTCCAGATCGCCTGCGGTGTCGGCGCGATACCAGTGATAAATGGTGGGTAACTCCTTGCCCGCAAAACTGGCAAACGCGGCCGCCTCGTACCAGCTGATGCCGCGCACCGGCAGCTCCGCCTCGCCATCCGGATAATTTCCCACGCGCCAGGTTGCGGGACCCGGGCGACCGGTGGTGTCGCGAAAGCGCTCCATCGCCTGCGCGAAAGACAACTGCCGATTGCCATCCATGAACGGGTGCTTCCAATGCGCTTCGTTCGCGTAGCCGCCCGCTTGTACGAATTTCGCAAACGCCTTGTTGGTCGTTTCTGCACGATCAATCAGGAATGGTGCAATCGGCACGATTTGCGTCAGTTGAACACCGACCATCACCCACAGCCGGACATCGGCGCCGCTGACGAGGATCATGTCCTTGTCGGCCGCGCCCTCCGCCATCAATGCGAGGCTCAGCTTGGCGGCGGGAGCGGCGGTGAAAACCTGTTCGGCGGAAACATGGCCGGTGCGTAGCGCTCGCCAGACCATTGGGCCGCGCGGAACCCGCAGCTTTTCCAGCGGTGTCGTGCCCATCGCGGTCCACTCGTCGTCGGTGCCGAACGGTTGGAACGCCACTTGCGCATTGTCGGGCTGGGATGCGATCAAGATCGTGCGCGTGAATTGCTCCCACAATTCCGGCGTGATCAATTGACCTCCCCCTTGCTGCTCGACCTCCCGGGCCAGCTTGAACGCGGGCACATACTTGCCTTCGCGCGCGAGGATTTCGATTTTCGGCAGCGCCGCCGTGACGAAGGCGGCTTTGCGGTTCTGCTCGATCAACTTCCATCCAAACGTAGACGCCGCCACGATCAGGAGCAGGCCAACGGATACCAGCACAAGCGTGCGCCGGGACGCACGCGGTGCCTCAGTGGCAGGAGTAGCCGTTGTTGCAGCGGTAGGAGGGGACGGGATGGCCGCTATCGGGTGTTTCTGTTCGGGCAATGGTGCCGCCGCTACCGCTGCTGGTGCCGCCGCGAGCAACTGCTTTACGCGCACGGCAAAGGCGGCGATCGTAATGTCATCTTTCAGCCGCGACCACTGCCTCTCGCGAAACTTGTCCGGCACGCGCGCTGTCGGCTCCGCCGTGTCACCGAGAATCACCGGCACAAAAAACGGTTGATCGTCCGCCATTAAATGCGAACGATCGACGGCGAGCTTCCATTCAAGACGAAAATAACCTTCAGAGCGCGCATTGGTTGAAGCCGAAATCATCGGCACGAACAGCGCGCATTCCTTGATCTGTTTCCTGATCGAGGTATCCCACGCATCGCCACCGCGCAGCTCACTCTGATCGAACCACACTTCCAAGCCTGCTGCGCGCAAGGATTCGCAGATGCGGCGCGCGGCGTCGGCATCTTGCGATGCGTAGGAGAGGAAGATGGCTTGGGTCATGGCGTTAATCGTTTTTCAGCGCGCGAACAAGCAATTCAGGCGTAAGTCGAATCATGATCTTTCGGCAAGGCCAGAAACCGCATGTAGTCGCCGTCACGCAGCACGACGGCACGTTTGCTCCGGGTAAGTCGGATGCTGTAGAGCGATTGTTGTTTTTCATCGAGCAGGTGGCGCTGTAGTGCAAGGGGAGGCGGATGAATCTTCTCCCATTTCAGCCCGGCATCGCGCTGCACTTCTGCCCAAGTCAATTTACTGATCTTCTCCAGTTGTTTGATGAGCTGGATCTTGTCGTTCTTTTGCAGTGCGAACACGCTTTCCAGAAAAGGCGGGTAGTTCAAGTCCAGCAACACCACATTACTTGCGAGCGCCACTGGCCGCGCTCAGCTTTTTGGTGAGTGCTACGACTGAAGTCTTTTTCGGCGGATTATTCGCGGCCCAATCGAGCGCCTGATTGAGCCCGGCCTGCATCGCTTTGGTGTGTACCCATGCCTGACTTTTCGGAATGGTGATTGCCGTTTGAATGCGCCACTCGCCGGGCTCAATCTCTTCGATGATCACCTGCTGACCGGCGTATTGCTTGCCGATGGAAATCTGCCCGCTCGCGCCGACGACTTTGGTTTGCA
>JANLQC010000384.1:0-3967 GCA_031367575.1 Betaproteobacteria bacterium
GAGCGGCGACGTCTACGAAGGCGATGTCGTGAATGCCGTCATGGTCGGAAAAGGGGTGTTGGTCGCCAAGAATGGCGATAAATACGACGGCTTGTTCGCCGAAGGCAAACCACACGGCAAGGGGATCTATGCGTTCGCCAATGGCGACCGCTTTGAAGGCAGCATGGTGGCCGGCAAAATGTCGGGAAGCGGCGTCTACACGACCAAATCCGGCGACAAGTTCATGGTGCCGTTCGTTGACGGCGTTGCCAATGGTCAGGGCACCTACGAATTTTCCAACGGGGACCGATACGTCGGTGAAATCAAGAGCGGCATGTTGACCGGCAAGGGAGAATACTTCCATTCCGACGGACAGCGTTCGGAAGGCAATTACATCAATGGTTTGTTGAACGGCCCCGGCAAGTTTTACTATAACAACGGCTCCTGGTTTGAAGGCGTTTTTGAAGGTGGATTGAAACGCGCCAAAGGCACCATGATTCAAAAAGACGGCAGCAAGCGCGCCGCCGAAATGAACGATGGCGTCACCACGTTTCCCGGCGGTTGATTGACTGCGCCGCGTGCGTCGCAGACACAAAACCTTTCTCTCGCATGAGTCTGACGGCAGACGTTCCAGTCGGTGCCATCGGCACCGCATCGTTGAGTGTTGCCGATGAACATACTGCGCCGCGCGTCGGTTCCGGGCAGATTCATGTGCTCGCCACCCCGGTGATGATCAATCTGTTTGAGGCCGCCGCGCTGGCCGCTTGCGAACACTTGCTGCCCGCCGGTCATCAAAGCCTTGGCACCCGCCTTGATGTCACGCATATCGCGGCCACACCGGTCGGCATGCGGGTGATCGCGACCGCTGAAGTCTTGTCTGTCGAAGGACGCACCATCAAGTTTGGCCTCAAGGCGGCCGATGAACGCGACCTGATCGGCGAAGGAATCCATGAGCGGGTGGTGGTGAATGTCGAAAAATTCGAGGTGCGGGTGCGAGAAAAAGCGGCGCAGGTCAAACGTGTACCGTGAAAACCCGGCAATACGATAATTAACCGCCTGCGCCGCGGCTGCTTTCTGCGCGAAATCGTGCAAGCACTTCGCGAATTTTTGGCATCGCTTCGCGCGCCGCGTTTTCGCCGCGCTGGATGCACATGCGACGGTACGCTTCGCTGATGCTGGCGTAATAACCCAAGTCGGGGTGAATGACCACATCCGCATACACCGCCTGTTTATCGATCTTGGCCGCGCGGGCGCGGTCGCGGATCGCCCAATTGGCCGGTGCTTCAGTCGGAATCGCCCGTATAAATGCCGATACGTCGACCGCAATCACCACTTGCGCGCCGAGCTCGCGCGCGACTTTCGCCGGTACCGGCTCGGCCTCGTCGCCATCATGATATTCAATGCCCTGAATCACCACGGGAGCGAACCGCCCGGGCATGGCGCTTGATGCACGCACCGCGCCGGCGGTGTCGCCGCGATTGAAAATGGCCAGTGAATTGTCGCGCCGCCGTGCCGCTGTAATCGCGAGTTTGCGCTTGAATCCATCCAGTGCTTTGCGGCCGACGCGATCATGAATGAATTTCTCGATCGCGCCGCCGTCGCCACTGAGGCCCGAAGTGGTAACGCCGATAAAGCGAAGCGGATCGAGATCGAGCGCGATTTTCTCGATCTCGGTGGCCGGCATGCCATTCGCGTAGAGCGTACCGATCATGGCACCGACACTGGTGCCCACCACCAGATCCGCATCGATTCCTTCGGCCTCAAGCACCTTCAACACACCGACATGTGCAAAGCCGCGCGGTCCGCCGCCACCGAGCACCAGCGCCACCCGCGGGCGTTGCGCGGCGCTGTACGCGGCAAATTTTGGCGCATCAGGGCCGTTGTATTCCGATACACCACCGACGCAGGCGGCCAGTATCGCCGCCACGCAAATGCCGACGACGCCAACAGCAAACTTGCGCCTGCCGACGATTGAACGCATAGTAGCGGACAGTTTTTTCACCAATAGAATTTACCATGCCAACTGCGGGTCACCAACTTGACGCCATCATTGTCGGCGGCGGACACAACGGCCTCGTCTGCGCCTGTTACCTCGCTGCCAAGGGCTTGAAAGTTCGCGTGCTGGAACGCCGCGCCATCGTCGGGGGAGCGGCGGTGACGGAAGAATTTCATCCCGGTTTTCGCAACTCATCGGCCAGCTACACGGTGAGCTTGCTGAATCCGAAAATTATCCGCGATTTGAATCTCACCCGGCATGGCCTGAAAATCATCGAGCGGCCGTACGCCAATTTTTTGCCCCTGAATGATCGCGAGTTCATCAAGGTTGGTGGGGGAATAGTCGCGACGCAAGCCGAAGTTGCGCGATTCTCCAAACGTGACGCGGAAAAATTGCCTGCCTACCATGCAATGCTTGATCGGGTCGCCGCCGTGCTGAAAGATTTGCTTCTGGAAACGCCGCCGAATGTTGGTGGTGGCATCGCGGACATGTTGCAGGCGTGGAAAGTGGGCCGCCAATTCAAGGCGCTTGATATGTCTTCACGGCGCGATGTGCTGGATCTGTTCACCAAGAGCGCAGGCGATGTGCTCGACCACTATTTTGAATCCGGGCCGATCAAGGCCTGCTTTGGTTTTGACAGCGTGGTCGGCAACTTCGCCTCGCCGTATACGCCCGGTTCGGCCTATGTGTTGTTGCACCACGTGTTCGGCGAAGTGAACGGCAAGCCCGGCGTGTGGGGGCATTGTGTGGGTGGAATGGGGGCGATCACGCAGGCAATGGCCACTGAAGCGCGTGCGTGCGGCGTGGAGATTTCGCTCGATGCGGCGGTGGCGCGTGTGGAAGTGGCGGCGGGTAAAGCGCGCGGCGTGACGCTCGCCGACGGCACATTCATTGCGGCCAGATGCGTGGTCTCAAACCTGCATCCGAAACTGCTGTTTCAATCGCTGCTGCAACCGACCGATGTGCCCGCAGAATTCGGCCGGCGCATCGACGCCTACAAATCGGGATCGGGCACATTTCGCATGAATGTTGCACTGTCTGAATTGCCGTCGTTCAGTTGTTTGCCCGGTTTGGGTGCGCATCTGTCATCGGGAATCATCATGGCACCATCGCTGAAATATATGGAGCAGGCGTACTTCGATGCCAAATCCCACGGTTGGTCGAAGAATCCAATTGTGGAAATTGTCATTCCCAGCACCGTCGACGATACGCTCGCGCCGGCCGGAAAACACGTGGCGAGCCTGTTTTGCCAACACGTTTCGCCGACGCTTTCGGACGGCCGAAACTGGGATGACCACCGCGATGAAGTGGCGGATTTGATGATCGACACGGTCACCCGGTTCGCACCGAATTTCAAGACCAGCGTGATCGCGCGGCAGATCCATTCGCCGCTGGATCTGGAACGAAAGTTTGGCCTGGTCAGTGGCGATATTTTTCACGGCGTGTTGTCGCTCGATCAACTGTTCAGCGCGCGACCGGTGCTGGGATACGGCGACTACCGCACGCCGATCAAAGGCCTCTACCAATGCGGTGCCGGCACGCATCCCGGCGGCGGGGTGACCGGAATTCCGGGGCACAATGCGGCGCGGGAGATATTGCGGGATGGGTAGATTTCAATCTCAACCACATTCGGCCATTTTGGCGATAGTCTGCGGGCAATAATAAAATGCAAATAAATCGCAGAAGTGCCGACCTGCAATCGCGACAAAAATAATTATTGCAATTGTTCGCTTGAATCCTCAGTCAAACAAAGCAGCCGCAATTTGGCGTTACTGCATCTTTGTGCCGCGTGTCGACAACACGTTCGGCGGCGCGGCAAATGAATCCGCGCGCGACACATCCCAAAATACCTTGAATGCTGGCAGATCCGGCACCGAGGCCAACAGTTCGCCCGGCTTCGCCCACGTATGCAATGCCGCCAACGAGCGAACTTCCGTTGAAGACACACGACGGATGACATGTTCCGGGCCAAGCTCACTCGGATGATTGAGG
>JANLQC010000386.1:0-4842 GCA_031367575.1 Betaproteobacteria bacterium
CGCCGAAGTATGGCAACTGATTTTCACGCCCGGCTTTTCAACCGCCGCCAGTGTCACTGGCGTGTCCGGTCGCGGCGTGGGCATGGATGTGGTCTGGCAAAACGTCAATCTACTCGGTGGAAAAATTGACATTGATTCAATCAGCGGCGACGGTACCAGCATGACCATCCGCCTTCCATTGACACTCGCCATTCTTGACGGCATGTCGATTTCCGTTTCCGGCGAAACCTACATCCTGCCGCTCGCCAACATCGCCCAATCGCTGCAACCCTCGATGGCCGATATCAAGTCCGTCAACGGGTGCGACGTGGTGATGGTACGCGATGAATTCGTGCCGATCACCTCGCTCGCCGAGCTGTTCAACCTGCCGGCCCGCGAACGTGATGATCGCGATATTCTCGTGGTACTGGAGATGGACGGCCGGCGCGCGGCGGTGCGGGTGGACGAGTTGCTCGGCCAGCATCAGGTGGTGCTGAAAAGCCTTGAAGCAAACTATCGGCGCATCAAAGGCGTCTCGGGTGCCACCATTCTCGGCGACGGACGGGTGGCATTGATTCTCGACGCGGCGTATCTCATCAGCGTGGCGCATTCGGTGGCGCGCGACGCGCCAATTTCGCGAGGAGTCGCGAGTGTCCGCTAATGTCCGCTAAAGTGCTGCATTTCGACAGCGTGCTGGTGCGCACCGAAGCCGGTACCACCAAGATGCGCGCGCGCACGTCGGATATTTCGCCCAAATTGCGCTCGGTACTTTTTCTCATCGATGGCGTTCATACGTTCGGGCAATTGCTGGAGCGCGCTGGCAGTCTTGCCGATTTGCTGGAGTCGCAGATTCGCGAGTTGATCAAACGCGACCTGGTCGAGGCAGTCGATCCCGGCGGCGGCGGCCGCAACACCGACATCGAAAGCGCAACCACGCCGGTGTCGCCCGGCTACCGTTCCAAGGCGCAGGATTTGCCGCCGCTGGTCGCCGCCAAGATGCAATTGCTGCTTCGTCTTGAAAGCACCAAGAGCGACGAAGTCGACCTGCTCGGTGCCGAATTGCTGGACGCAAAAACCCTGCGCGATCTGGCGCACACGGCGAAGTCCGTGACCAACCGCCTCGCCATGTCAGTCGGCGTTGAACGCAGCCAGTTATTCTGGAAAGACGCCAAAGAAATCCTCACGGCGTGGCGCGACATTTCATCCAAACCCGAATCAGCGGAAGACGCATGAATCGCGCCCAACAATCAGCCGATGCCATCGAACTCCAGCCACCGCAGGCGGGCCGCGATGCGATGGGCACCTCGTTCAAGGTGTTTGAATTTACCGACGCCGATTTTCGCCGCCTCAAGCGGATGATTTTTGATTACGCGGGCATTTCGCTCAACGACAACAAAAAACCGATGGCCTACAGCCGCCTCACCAAACGACTGCGGCAGCTCGGCCTCGCAAGTTTTCGCGAATATCTCGATCTGGTCGAAACGTCGGGCAGCGAAGAGCATGTACGTTTCATCAACGCGCTCACCACCAACCTCACTTATTTCTTTCGCGAGGCCCATCACTTCACGATCCTCGCCGACCATCTGCTCGCGTTGCATGTGCGCGAGCCGCTGACGGTCTGGAGTGCGGCCTGCTCGACCGGCGAAGAGCCGTATTCGATTGCGATGGCCGCCATTGAAGCCTTCGGCAGCGATACGCCGCCGATACGCGTGATTGCCTCCGATCTCGATACCGACGCGCTCGCCACCGCCGAACGCGGCGTGTACCCGGCGGAAAAAGTGGCCTCGCTTTCGCCACAGCGCCTGAAGCGATTTTTCCTGAAAGGCGCCGGAGACCAGGCCGGTTTTGCGCGCATTCGTCCGCAGGTGCAGCGTCTGGTGGAATTTCGCCAAATCAATCTGCATGAAGCCGGCTGGGAACTCGGTACCGCCGCGCCACTGGCGGCAATTTTTTGCCGCAATGTGATGATTTATTTCAGCAAGGAAACCCAGACCAAAGTGCTTGATCGGTTCGCACCGCTGCTGAGAAAAGACGGCTTGCTGTTTGCCGGCCACTCCGAGAATTTTTTCTACAACGGCCGCGACACCTTTCGCATCCGTGGCAAAACCGTTTACGAGTTGGCGACATGAGCAGCACGCCATTGCCATTGCCGCCGGAAAATTCGCCAACCCGTTACTTCGACAAGAAGTTCGGCCTCGAAGCGGCCAAGATTTTGCCGGGCGAATATTTCGCGACCGACAAAAACATGGTGCTGGTGACGGTGCTCGGTTCCTGCGTGGCGGCGTGCATTCGCGACAGTCGCGCCGGTGTCGGCGGCATGAATCACTTCATGCTTCCGCGCAGTGAAAAGGATCCGGCCAGCCCGGTGTCGATGTCGGCCCGCTACGGCACGTTTGCGATGGAAATTCTCATCAACCAGTTGATCAAGATGGGCGGGCGGCGCGAATCGATGGAAGCCAAGGTGTTCGGCGGCGGCAATGTGCTGCGCGGATTCACGGTGAACAATATCGGCGAATCGAATGCGAGCTTTGTGATGGAATATTTGCACAACGAAGGAATTCGCGTCACGGCCGAGGACATGCTCGGCGTGCATCCGCGCAAGATCTATTATTTTCCGGGAACCGGCAAAGTGCTGGTGAAAAAAATCCGCGAACTCCACAATCACACCATCGTGGAACGCGAAAGCGAATACAACATGCGTCTGCGCAATGTGGTGGTTGGCGGCGATGTTGAAATGTTCAAGCAAGACTAAACATCAAGTTGAGGCAATGGCCATGAAAATAAAAGTGCTCGTCATCGACGATTCCGCGCTGATCCGCAACATCCTGAAGGAAATCATCAACGAGCAATCCGACATGACCGTGGTCGGTTCGGCACCGGATCCGCTGGTCGCGCGTGAAATGATCCGCAGCCTGAACCCCGATGTGCTGACGCTCGATATCGAGATGCCGAACATGAACGGCCTGTCGTTTTTGAAGCGCCTGATGCGCGTGCGTCCGATGCCGGTGGTGATGCTTTCCTCGCACACGCAGGAAGGCTCCGACATCGCGTTTCGCGCGCTCGCCATGGGTGCGGTCGATTTCGTCGGCAAGCCGGTCGCCGGTGAAACCACCGACGACGATTACACACAGTTGATCGTCGAAAAAATCCGCGGTGCGTATGCGGCGCGCGACAAAATCGAGCCGCTTGATATCAACCGCGCCACCGGCGACGCCGATGAAGTGTTGCCGATGCTCGGCAATACCAGCGTCGCGCAAAGCAGGGTCATTGTCATTGGTGCCTCGACCGGCGGTGCCGAAGCGCTGAAAGACATTCTGATCACGATGCCGGAAGACTGCCCGCCGATTTTGATTGCGCAGCACATGCCGGGCACCTTCACCAAGCTGTTCGCCAAACGTCTGGACGGCCTCTGCAAAATCACCGTGAAAGAGGCCGAGGACGAGGAACCCGCCCTGCCCGGCCACGCTTATGTGGCCCCCGGCGGTTTTCATTTGCGGGTGGAACGGCATGGCGGGCGTGGCTATGGCATCAAACTTTCACAGGATGCGCCGGTCAATTTGCATCGCCCGTCGGTTGATGTTTTGTTTCATTCGGCAGCCGAATCGGCCGGTGCCGATGCCGTCGGTGCCATCCTCACCGGGATGGGTAAAGACGGCGCGCTGGGACTGCTGGCAATGCGCCAGAATGGCGCATTCACGGTCGCGCAGGATGAAGCCACGTCGATTGTGTTTGGCATGCCGAAGGAGGCCATTGAAATTGGTGCCGCCGAAACGGTGGCGCCGCTGAATCAAATCGCGCGCCGCATCATGGCGCATTTGGCGGGCGTCGGCGGCAATGACCGGCCGCTGACACAGGGCAGCAAGACCAACTCTTAATCAATGTCGAGACACTAGCACCGGCGCGCCTTTCGGCGGCATTTATGCTGAAACACCGCGCCAGTGCTAGACTTTACTGATTAGACAAACGGCTTCGGCGGCAATCCCCTCGCCGCGTCCGGAAAAGCCGAGACGCTCCGTGGTCGTGGCTTTCACGTTGACCTGTTCGCCGGCAAGACCAAGATCATCGGCAATGTTGCGCACCATTTGTGCCGTATGCGGTGACATTTTCGGTGCCTCGGCAATGATTGTGGCATCGATATTTTCAACTCGAAGACCGCGCTCCGCAATCAACGCGCCGACATGTTTCAACAGCGCGCGGCTGTCGATGCCTTTATAGCGCGCATCGCTATCCGGAAAATGGCGGCCAATGTCACCCAACGCGGCCGCGCCGAGCAGCGCATCGCAGATCGCGTGCAGCAATACGTCCGCATCCGAGTGTCCGAGCAATCCGCGATCAAACGGAATATCGACACCGCCAATAATGCATTTGCGGCCTTCGACCAATCGATGCACATCAAAGCCGTGGCCGATACGAATTTTCGGATCTGCGGAATTTCCAAACAGTGTCATCGCTTAATGCTCCTCACTCAATAGCATTCGCGCCAGTTTCAAATCCGGCGCGTAAGTCACTTTCAAATTTGCGCTGTCGCCCATCACCAGTTTCGGTTGATGGCCGAGTGCTTCAATGGCCTGTGCTTCGTCGGTGGCGTCAATCATGCGCGTCATCGCGGTTCGCAACATGCCATAGCGAAACATCTGCGGCGTTTGCGCGCGCCAGATGTCCGCTCGATCCAGCGTTTTCTCCACCCGCAGGTTGCCGGCGTTGAGCTTGATCGTATCGGACAGCGGCAGCGCCAGCAATCCACCGATGACGTCATCCTGCAGCTCATCGATGAATTGCTCAATCAGTTCCACCCGGATGCACGGTCTGGCCGCGTCATGCACCATCACCCAGTCGTTGGCGTTCATTTCGTCTGCCAGCGCG
>JANLQC010000440.1:0-4291 GCA_031367575.1 Betaproteobacteria bacterium
TTCGCGCCATTGGCATCACCAGCCTCAACAACAGTGCAATTGCCAGCGAATTGGTGCCTGTTGCCAAGTCCGTTCCCGGATACAGCTTTGAATTGTGGTGGGGCGTGCTGGCACCAGTCGGCACCGCGCCTGATATCGTGAATCGTCTCAACGCCGAAATAAACAAGATTCTCGCGAGTGCTGAAATGAAAGAATTTTTTCTGCGCGAAGGTGCCGAGCCGGCCATCGTTTCACCCGCGCAATTTGCGGCGGTTATCGGTCGTGACATTGTCCAGTTTCAAAAGATCGCCAGGCAGGCGGCGATCAAGGCGGACTAAGTGAAATCATCCAGCCGAATTGTCAAAAGATTGCACCGATCCGATGGCTGACATGGGCAACGAAGATGGCGTTAATGTGCCACTCAAAGGGCCATTGACAGGTATCCGGGTGCTCGACTTGAGCGCCTACATCGCCGGGCCATACGGCTGCACACTGCTTGCCGACATGGGTGCCGATGTCATCAAGATCGAACCGCCGTCGGGCGACAACCTGCGCAAATATCCCTCCACCCTTGCCACCGAGAGCCGGGCGTTTCTCGGCATCAATCGCAGCAAGCGCGGGCTGGTACTGGATCTGAAGCGCCCGGAAGGGATGGCGGTGTTGCAGAAAATGCTGGCCTCGGCCGACGTGCTGGTACATAACTTCCGGCCTTCGGTCGCACCGCGTCTGGGCATCGATTACGACCACTTCAAGGCTTCACACCCAAGGTTGATTTATTGCGTCGTCAACGGCTATGGTGAAACCGGGCCAATGAAAGACAACGCCGGCTTTGACCAGGTGCTGCAATCGATGACCGGTATTTGTGCGCTGCAGGGCAAGCGTGGCGAGCCACCGGAAATCGTTTACGGCTCGGTGGTGGATTACTATGCGGCGGCGCTGGTGGCGAGTGGCGTGTCGGCGGCGCTGTTTGAACGTGAACGCTCGGGACAAGGGCAGTACGTCGGTGTCTCGCTGCTGCGCAGTGCGCTGGCGATGCAGTCGGCGCGCTTCATCTGGGCCGACGGCGAGGATCGCGACATCGGGCGCGACATGCGGTCCGGCGGGGTCACGGGCATGCATCCCACCCGCGAAGGATTCATTTATTTTTCGGCCAATACGCCACATTTCTGGCAGGCGTTGTGCGAGAAAGTCGGACTTCCGGAATTGGCCAGCGATTCACGCTATGGCTCGTTGCGCGCGCGTGCGACCAATGCGCACGAAATTCTGCCCAAGCTCCATGCCGCGTTGCAGGCGCATACGGCGCTCGAATGGGAAGCTATTTTCGGTGAGTTGGTACCGTGCGCGGCGGCACGTTCCATTGGCGAAATGTTCGATCACCCGCAGGTGCTGGCCGAAGAAATGGTCTCGACGCTCACGCATCCGCTGGTTGGAACATACCGGGGATTTACCAAGCCGATCAAATTCAGCGGCACGCCCGGCCCCGCGCCGTTTGCGGCTCCCGCGATCGGACAACATTCGCGCGACGTGCTACTTGAGCACGGTTACTCGCCGGACGAGATTGAACGATTGCGCGGGCTTTCCATCATCGCCTAAGAAACCTGAAAAATCGCGAGGACGGTCGGAAAATTTCGATAACTCCAGTATTGGCGCGGCGTTTCAGCCATTTGTGGCCTGATAGGCGCGCCAGTTATAGAGTTTATGATCGGGGAAATTCAAAAAACCGTCATCCTGGCGGAGGCCGGGATGACGTGGTTTTGAGAAATTTCCTAATGATCGAATGCAATGTCTGATCCGCAATCGCGCCCAGCGCGACAACTGAAATCTCCGCGTTCATCCGGCAATCTGATGCTCAACTATTATCATGCCTCCCCGACACCGAGATCGCCTTGCGGATAAAAATCTTCCGATCCGCCGGATTCTCAATCTCATCGGCGATCAGCAAATATAGCTCACCTTCATCGCGCGCCTTCATCGCGGCGCGTTTGACGACGACGCGCGCCACGGCACCGATGTGCTGGGCAAGGCGCTGCTCGGCGCGATCCAGTATGGCAAGGTCAAAACGCGTGGCCGCCATTTGCGTGGCAATTTCCGTTTGGCCCAATCGGCGCGAAGGTGACGACGGCGGTTGGGTGTTGGATTGGCCGTGCGCTTTTTTGGAAAACGCGGCGCGCTCTGTGTCATCGTCGATCTCAAGTGCGACGGCTTCGATCACCGCGTCCAGCGTGGCGTGTTTTTTCGCGGCCTTCTTCACCAGTACTGACGCGAGCGGGCCGATGCGTTTCGCCAGCTCGTTCTCAATATCTTTCAACAATGTTGCATCAAGTGCCACCGCGTGTGTTCCGCCCTGCGGTATTTTTTCCCCAGTGACCGCTGACGCTGACGCCGCCGCATTGGTGAACGCCGACAGCGGCATGGTGCGGGTGCGGTCGGGGTCAGGCGATGCTGCGCGCGGCCGGCCCAGCAGTGCCAAAAATTGCGCGCAGGATTGCGGACGGCTGCGCTCATCGGGATTCAGCGCCCAATCGATATTGGCGAGGAATTCGCCGGTATAGACGGATCGATCACCCACCGCCCGCGCCGGAGGTTGCGGATCGTCGCGCAGCCGCGCCGTGGCATCGACCGGTTTGTTTCCTGTCACCATCCAGTACATGACCCCGCCGACGGCGTACAGGTCGGTCCACGGGCCTTGCACGCTCGATTCGCTGTATTGCTCCACCGGCGCATAACCCGGGCTTACCACGGCGGTGAGTTCGCGATTGCCCGACGTGGAACGGGCTGCGCCGAAATCGAGCAGCACCGGGCTGCCGTCTTGGCGGATATAAATATTGCCGGGCTTGACGTCGCGATGCAGGTAATTGCTTTCGTGGATGACGCCGAGCCCTTCAACCAGCGGCAGGATGATTTTCTCCATTGCCGCCTGCGGCAGCGGGCGGCGCGATTTTATCCATTCGGATAACGACGCACCCTGCACGAACTCCATCACCATGTAGGCGGTGGCGTTGGCCTGGAAAAAACGCATCACACGCACGATGTTCGGATGGCGAAACGTCGCGAGCGTGCGCGCCTCATCTAAAAACCGCGCGAGTCCCCACTCGAACGTGGGCCGGTGCTCGTCGCTCGCGGGTCGAATCGAAGAATCGTCATCGCGCAAGGCGATATCGGCGGGCAGATACTCCTTGATCGCCACCGGCAGATTGAGATTCTGGTCGGTGGCGAGATAGGTGAGGCCGAAGCCGCCGACGCCCAACAGCTTGTCGAAACGGTATTCGTTGATGATGTGTCCCGCCGCAAGGCTGGGAAGTTTGGCGGGCATGATCGCGGAGGAAAAAGTTATGAGTCGATCAACGATATCGCTTTTTGCAGGCTGCGGCGCATGCGATTGAATGATTTCGCCAGCAGCGCCATTTCGTCATTGCCTTTGTCGGCAAATTCCGGGATGTCCATATTGCCGGTGCTGATTTCGTTGGCGGCCTCGGATAGATCGGTGATCGGCCGCACAATGAGATACGAGAGCATCATGTTGAGAATCAGGAACAGCACCACGAACACGCCGCTCAGGGACGCCATGAACGTGATAAATGTGCGGTTCGCGTTTTCGATCGGCAACGACATCGGCACCGACACCACTTGCGCGCCGATGGTCTCGTTCAATTTCCAGCCGAAACCATTGTTTCCGCCATATTGCGTCACCATTGCAGCCGGCGCTTTGTCGGGCGTGCTATGGCAGACGAGGCAGCCGGGATCGACAATTTTCAGGGGTCGCGCCAGATAAAGCGCCGGGCCCGAGGCTGCCATGCGCATTCCCGTGATTTCTTTTTTCTCGGCGTTGTTGCGGAATTCATTGACGACATCGGATTCCCATTCCACGGCGCGGTCGCGCGGGTTGGTCGGGTTCAACACCGCCTCCTTGTAGCTGTAATTGTCGTACTTCTTGCGCAACTGGTTCATCATCTCGGTCGCCGCAAAAGCCGGCACGCTTTCCGCAAGGAACGTATCCGGCTGGTAATCCAGCTTGGGGCTGACGTGCTTTTGTGTGTAGTAGCGCATCGACGACGCCGCCTCCATCATCACGCCCGCATTGCGCAGCACTTCGTCCTGCGCATTTTTTTGCAGCAGCGTGTAGGAGATATAACCGGTCACACCGAGGCCGGCGGCAAACACCAGCAGCAGTGCGAGGTTGAATTTTGTTCTCAGTCCCATTTGGGCCCCTTTTGTCAATGCAAGGTGATTGCGATCCGGCTATTACGCAGTATTCGCGTTAATGGATTTTCCTCGATTATCCTACGCGCGTGGAAAAAATGCATCGGGCTAT
>JANLQC010000452.1:0-2786 GCA_031367575.1 Betaproteobacteria bacterium
TCGGTCTGGAACTTCACGCCGACCACCCTGACTGAGGCACAATACCGCGCCATCCTGTTCGGCAACATGTATGTCAACTCCCATAGCGCCGCGTTCCCCGGCGGCGAAGCGCGCACGCAGACGGCCAACATCGTGCGTTACGGCCTGTTGATCGGTGCCAATGAAAATCCGCCCGTGACCTCTACCGCCACCGGACGTGGCCGTGCCGAGCTCAACCCCAACACGCTCGATATTTCGATTGCGGTAACGACCACCGGCGTCCCCGGTGCCGCCGCACATTTGCATCTGGCGGCGGTCGATGTCAATGGCCCGGTCATTGTGCCGCTCACCGAAGGGCCTGTTGGCACCTGGACTTCCGCCCCCGGTGCCAAACTCACGCAGGCGCAGGCAGTGGCGTTTGCCAGCGGCGGCACCTATTTCAACGTCCATTCCGCCACCTTCCCGGGCGGCGAAATCCGCGCGCAGGCGACCTTGCTCGATTAGCGATTCCGCGCGGGCCCGACCTGGGCCCGCGCGCATGAGTTTTCTTGTTTGTCAGCGAATGATTTCGGCCGTCACCAACAAACTCTGGCACTGGCGCGCGTTTCGGGGCGATTTTGCTCCAAACGCCGCACCCGTGCTTGTTTTTTTAGTGCTTGTGTTTTTGATCGCGCGACGATTGGCTTCCTATCGCAATGTCGTGATTCAGTTCAACCCTCAATAATTTCCGCCACATGGGTCACCGCAAAATTGACCGAGTTGGCGATGAAGCAGTTGGCGTGCGCTTTATCGTGCAGCGCCATCGCCGTGGCAAGGTCGGACCCTTTCGCCACTGTCACGCGCGGCCTTAGCGTGACTTCCTGCATCGACATTTTCCCGCCCGCGGCACCAACGCCCAGCGTGCCGGTAGCGCGGTCTTCATAGGAGAGAACCGTGATGCGCCTGCGCGCCGCAATCGCAAGGTAAGTCAGCAGGTGGCATTGCGCGAGCGACATCACCAACAGCTCCTCAGGGTTGTAGCGCGCATCATCGCCGCCGAACACGCTCGGCGCGGAGGCGGCGATATCGGGCTTGCCATCGCCACTCAATACATTGTTGCGCGAAAAATCGGCCGCCGGCGGCATCGTCTGGGTGGCGTCGGCCGGCCAGCGCAGGCGGGTTTCAAATGAATGGGTATCGGGCATGTTCGCTTTCCGGTGGGATTGATCGGGGAATTATCGGCATTTCTGATGGCATGTGTTTTGATCCATTGCTCCATCACCAGTATTGTCATCCTGAGTGAAGCGACGGATCTCGGGATGACCCGATGCTTCACTTCACTCAGGATGACATTGCACTATTTAAGTGGAAATGGAATTGGGCGGCGTCTCCTACCTGCGTGGGTGGGTTTTGAAATTACTGGGCGGATTATTCTGGTCTGGCAGTAAATTCACCCCTCCGAAGGTGAGTGCCTTCGCCGCCCGCAATGGGCGGCATTTTTTTGTGCGCGGTACTTTCTGGCCCGGCATTGTGCCCGAACGGCTAAGATGGGCTTTTAGGGAACCTCTGATTGAGTCCTCCTCTGTCATCTCCGCGAACAACCACAGGGGTTGCGCCGAGCGGAGATCCAAGTTTTGTAACGGAAAATGGATTCCCGCCCCCGGCCTGCTGCCTGCCGGGGCAGGCTCCGCGGGAATGACACTTGATCAGAGGTTCCTTGGGCCATTTCAACCAAGCGGAGAATTCGATGGCGCACTGGCTGCGATTTTCACAACACGGCAAGACCGGTTTCGGGCAACTTGAAGGCGCGTCGATAAACGTTTTCGATGGCGACATGTTCGGTGATGCGCGCGCAACCGGGGCAACACTGGCACTCGCCAACGTCAAATTGTTGACGCCTTGCCAGCCGGCCAAAATGGTCGCGCTGTGGAACAACTTTCGCGCACTGGCCGAAAAACTGGGGCAATCAATTCCGCCCGAACCGCTCTATTTTCTCAAAGCCAATAACGCGTTTCATCCGCCCATTGAGCCGATCCGCGTACCGCCATCATATGCGGGCAAGGTGGTGTATGAAGGCGAACTGGGCGTGGTGATCGGCAAACGCGCGCAAGCGGTCAGTGTAGAAACTGCCCCCTCGCACATCTTCGGTTACACCTGCATCAACGATGTGACGGCATCCGAATTATTATTCAAGGATGCGAGTTTCGCGCAGTGGACGCGCGCCAAAAGTTTCGACACCTTCGGCGTGTTCGGCCCCGTGATCGCCACCGGCCTCGACCCGATGACGCTCACCATCCGCACCATTCTCAACGGGCAGGAGCGCCAGAATTACCCGGTCGCCGACATGATTTTTCCGCCCGCCAAACTGGTGAGCCTGATTTCGCAGGACATGACGCTGGAACCGGGTGACGTGATCGCCTGCGGCACCTCTCTTGGCGTGGGATCGATGAAGGCCGGCAGCGACGTCAGTATCATCATTGACGGGATTGGTGAATTGAAAAATCGGTACGGCTGAAGGCTGCGTTGATGCGTAAACGGGTTTCGCGCCCATGGTAAAAATGACTTTTGGCAAGTGCGCAATGACGGTATGCCGAAGGTGCTACGCGCCCGGTTGGAAACTGCTTGATGCGTGGCCGACAGAGTTGCTGTGAAAGCCGTGGCCCTTCCATGTGGTTTCCCAGAGTGTAAAGTAATACATTGTTTGACAGCTTCCGGGTACTTGTGTGATACTCAAATCCTGATTGATGCACACAGGCGCATGCCATGGAACTCGTTGTTCGAAAGATGGGGAACTCGCTGGGGCTAACCTTCCCCACGGCAATTTTGCG
>JANLQC010000505.1:0-1819 GCA_031367575.1 Betaproteobacteria bacterium
GCTATGTAGCCTGCTGCGCGGCGGTGCGTGACTTCGATGTGCGCGAAAGCATGGGTGGAATCAAATCATCAGTCATGGTCATTGCTGGTGACGCCGATCCCGCCACACCGCCCGAACTCACGCGGCAAATTTCAACCGCGATTGCGGGAAGCAAATTCGTCTCGCTACCCGCCGCGCATTTATCCAACATCGAATGCGCTGCCGAATTCACGCGCCTGCTGACCGATTTTCTCAAGCGATAAAGGTGACCCGCCATGGATGACAAAGATCGCCACAAGCAAGGCATGACATTGCGTCGCGAAGTGCTCGGTGACGCGTGGGTGAATCGCGCAGAGACGAAGAAAAGTGCCTTCACCAACGAATTTCAGGATTTCATCACCCGTTACGCCTGGGGCGAAATCTGGTCACGCCCCGGCCTGGATCGCCGCAATCGCTCGATGATGACGCTGGCGATGATGATCGCGCTGGGCCGCTGGGAAGAATTCCGCTTGCATATTCGCGCGGCGCTCAATAACGGGGTCAGTGTCGATGAAATTAAGGAAGTGATCATGCACGCCGCGATCTACGCCGGATTGCCGGCGGCCAATAGTGCGTTTGCGGAGGCCGCTGAGGTTTTGAAGGAATGCGGGGTTGATCTCGATGGTGGCCGCAACGGCGCGTAAGTAGCGGAATGGAATCGTTCTTGAAACCGTCAAAACACAAGCACTGGCGCGGCGTTTCGGCCATTTATGCCCGAAAAGGCGCGCCAGTAATAGGGTTTAGCAAGTCTCCACCAACGGTTTTCCCGCCGGATCAATAAACACTTTGCCTTCGACTACAGTCACGGCGAAGGTGCGCAGCGGAATCATGCACGGCGGGGCCACCACTTCGCCGGTGCGGATATTGAAGACGCCGTTGTGAAAATCGCATTCGATGGTGTCGCCATCCACACAGCCTTCGGACAACGATCCTGGCCCGTGGGTGCAGCCGTCGTCGGTGACGTAAAAATGCTCGTCCAGATGGAACACGGCAACCGTCAGCCCGCCGGCTTCAATCTTGATCACGCCGCCTTCGGGTACGTTGGTGACCGGACAGAGCAGAAGCAGGGTGACGGGCGGGGGAGTGACGTCGTTCATGATTTTTTATTTGGGCCGCGGCACAATTGAAGGAGGAAAATGGTGGCCGAAATATGATTGCAACGATTGGCCGACGCAAGAAAAAATTGCCAATTATTTAACCGCCAAATTGACACTGCATGGCATGAAATGATAACGTAATCTTGCAATTGAGGAACGCAGTTCCATATCAAAGAACGAAAGAAACATCCTCGATTGCCGACGTTCACTTGGCAGGATTCGGTAGTCTAATGGACGTGCAGGCCCACGGTGCAGGCGCACGCGGCAATGCGCACCAATATGCGCGAACCGCCTTTCTGAAGATTGGAATTCGATGTTGAAACCCGAACAAAACAAGTTGGTCACCGAGACCGGTCCCGGCACGCCGATGGGTGATCTGTTTCGCCGCTATTGGCTGCCCGCACTTCTGGCAAAAGAATTATCGACGCCGGATTGCCCGCCGGTGCGCGTGAAACTTTTGTCCGAATCGATGATCGCGTTTCGCGATAGTGCAGGCAAGCTCGGGCTGATCGATGAATTCTGCGCGCATCGCGGCGTGTCATTGTGGTTCGGCCGCAATGAAGAAAACGGTTTGCGTTGCCCGTATCACGGCTGGAAATACGACGTGAATGGCCAGTGCATGGAGGTGCCTTCGGAGCCTGCCGAGAGCGGCTATTGCAACAAGATCAAATTGAAGTCATATCCGTTGTTTGAGCAGGGCGATG
>JANLQC010000535.1:0-4691 GCA_031367575.1 Betaproteobacteria bacterium
CGGGTGAGCGCCTGAATGTGGGGCAGATCGTTGAGGTGTCAACTCTCTCGCGTTCCGCGGTCTCCCATCATTTGAAAATCTTGCGCGAAGCAGGCGTGCTGGAAAGCGAAAAAATCGGCAAGGAAGTCTACTTCTGGTTGAACAAGAAGCGCGTCAAAGAGGCGTTGGTGGCGGTGATGGATTATTTGAGGACGCAGTAGGGTGCAGGAAATAGGGCGCAACACGCATGAATAGAAGACAATTTCTCGCAAGTGGTTCGTTGGCGATTGCGGGTGCGCCTTTCCCCGCCCTCGCTTTGCGTCTCGACGAAGGCAGCCCCATTTTCAACCCCTGCGAAAAACTGAGTCGGGAATTGCGCGAGCATCCGTTGACGCTGGCGGCTTTTGACGGGCTCAACGCGGAGGACGTCTGGGATTGCCACACGCATTTGCTGGGGTTGGGCGAATCCGGCGGTGGGGCGTGGGTGACGCCGAAGATGCAATCCATTTGGCGCCTTCGCCTCTATGCGCAGTACCGGTTTTATCTGAACGCGTCCTGCGTGAATCCGGCGAACAAAAATGTTGACCGCGATTTTCTGCTGCGGCTGACGGCATTGATGAACGATTTTCCGGCGGGATACCGGGCGATGGTGATGGCGTTTGATCGCACCCATGGCAAGGATGGCGCGCCGCAAATGGAGAAATCCACGTTCTATTTGCCCAATGGCTATGCCGAAAAAATCGCCACACAGAATCCGGCGCGCTTCATGTGGACGGCGTCGATTCACCCGTATCGCGAGGATGCGGCCGACGCCGTTGCCGAAGTGGTAAAAAATGGTGCCGTTGCGGTGAAATGGCTGCCGCCTGCGATGGGGATCGATCCGGCGTCGAAGCAGTGCGACAAGTTCTACGCGGCGATGGCGAAGCACCATCTGCCGTTGATCACGCATGGTGGCGAGGAGCGGGCCGTCGAAGGCGCGCATGAACCGGCCTTCGGCAATGTATTGAAACTGCGGCGACCGCTGGAACGCGGCGTGCGCGTGGTGATCGCGCACTGTGCAAGTCTGGGCGAGGATGTCGATATCGACAAGGGACCTCAAGGGCAGGCCGTTGGTTGTTTCGAATTGTTTGAACGCTTGATGCAACGCGCGAATTCGACGGCCGCCTGTTCGGTGATATATCGGCACTCCCGCAGATCAATCGAATGACATCCCTTCTGCGCGTGCTGTCGCATCGTGAATGGCAGGGACGTCTGCTCAATGGTTCCGACTATCCCTTGCCGGGCGTGTTTCCGCTATTCTCGGTCGATGCGTTGGTTGAGCGAAATTGGCTCACGGCGGAAGTGGGCGATCATCTGAAGGCAATACGCGGCGCGAACCCGATACTCTTTGATTTCATGCTGAAACGACACCTGTCGATTGACGGCCAGAAATTTGGCCGCGATGTTTTTGAAACCGCGCGCATTTTCCGGCACCCTTCGTAGAAAAACGTAGAAAAACGTAGAAACAACGTAGAAACAGCGTAGAAACAGCGTAGAAACAACGTAGAGACAAACATGCCCCAACCACAATCGCAAAGCCAATTCCAACTCCTTGCCCAACGCCGCTTTGCGCCGTTTTTCTGGACGCAATTTCTCGGCGCAGGCAACGACAATATTTTCAAGTTCGCCTTCACCGTGCTCGCGACCTACCACGCGTCTGAGTGGGGCGGGCTGGATCCAAAAATCGCCGGCGCGGTGATCGGCGGATTATTTATTCTGCCGTTCGTTTTGTTTTCCGCCACCGCTGGGCAACTCGCGGACAAGTATGATCGCGCGGCCATCGCGCGCATGGTCAAGAATCTGGAAATCGCGTTCATGATCGTGATCGCGGCCGGATTTATCTGGGCGATTCCAGCGTGTCTGTTTGTCGGCGTATTTTTGATGGGCTGCCACTCGACCATTTTTGGCCCGGCCAAGTTTGCCTATCTGCCGCAGCATCTGCGCGATTCCGAACTCACCGGCGGCAATGGTTTGGTTGAGATGGGGACGTTTGTCGCGATTCTGCTGGGCACCATGTTGGGCGGTGCGCTGGTGGCAATGCCGGGGGTCGGGCCGACCTATGTTGCCATCGTTTCACTCGTGATCGCTGCCTTGGGTCGTGTCGCGGCGGGTTTTATTCCGGCATCTCCGGCACCTGAGCCGAGCTTGAAAGTCAACTGGAACCCGATTACAGAAACGTGGGCAAACCTGAAAATCGCCAAGGGCAATCGCGTGGTGTTCCTGTCGATGATTGGCATTTCATGGTTATGGTTTTTCGGTTCCATTTTTCTGACCTCGTTTACCGGCTTTGCCAAAGAAGTGTTGTCCGGCAACGAGCAAGTGGTGACGTTGTTGCTCGCCACATTTTCGGTCGGCATCGGTTTGGGTTCGGTACTTTGCGAAAAAATGTCCGGCCATCGAATTGAAATCGGTCTGGTGCCATTTGGCTCAATTGGCATGACGCTGTTCGCGGTCGATTTGTATTTTGCCTCGCGTGGAATGAAATCCGGCGCGCTGATCGGTGCCAGCCAATTTCTCGATAGTGTCGCCAATTGGCGGATTCTGGCGGATCTTTTCTTGCTCGCCATGTTCGCGGGTTTTTACAGCGTGCCGTTGTATTCGATGATGCAGGCGCGTACCGAGCCGCATATCCGCGCGCGCATCATCGCCGCCAACAATATTTTGAACGCGCTGTTCATGGTGGTGGCAGCCGGCATTTCCGCCGCCATCCTGCAGGCCGGCTTGACGCTGCCTGAGCTGTTCCTCACGGTGGCGATCATGAATGCGGCGGTGGCGCTGTTTATCTACAAGCTGGTGCCGGAATTCCTGATGCGCTTCATTATCTGGATGCTGATTCACACCTTCTACAAAGTTGACAAGAACGGTCTGGAAAACATTCCCGACGCAGGTGCCTGCGTGCTGGTCTGCAACCACGTGAGCTTCGTCGATGCACTGGTGATCGGCGGCGCAATTCAGCGCCCGGTGCGGTTTGTGATGGATTACCGTATCTTCAAAATCCCGGTGCTGAATTTTGTGTTTCGTACCGCCGGCACGATACCGATTGCATCGGTAAAAGAGAATCCGGAAATGCTCGAAAAAGCCTATGAGCGGATCGACGCGTATTTGAAAGAGGGTGAAGTGGTGTGCATTTTTCCGGAAGGGCGCATCACCGATAACGGCGACTTGTATCCGTTCAAAAAAGGCATCACGCGCATCATTGAGCGCACACCGGTGCCGGTGATTCCGATGGCATTGCGCGGATTGTGGGGCAGCTTTTTCTCGCGCTGGGGTGGAACGGCAATGCGTTATCCGCGCGGATTTTTTTCGCGCATCGCGCTGGCGGTTGATCATCCCTGGCAACCCGCCGTGGTGACGCCGGAAGGGTTGCAGGCGAAGGTGGCGCAGATTCGCGGGGACTGGAAATGAGGGAGGTGAGAATCATGTTTGCGCCGAAACTTTTCACGACGAGGTGGCTGCAATATAAATTTATGATGCAAACACTAGCATTGGCGCGCCGCTTGGGACAAAAAGTCGCCGATAACCGCACCAGTGCTTGAGTTTTACTTGTCGAAATTGAATTCAGCCGAGAATGGATAAATGACCATGTGGTTCTGGGGATTCTTGTTGGGGATGTTCGCTGGTGCCGCGATGTTTGGCTGGGGCGGTGCATTCGCGGGGGCGATGGTCGGCTTGTTTGCCGGATTGGTTGTGGGCAAACAGCACAAGTCGCCAAGCAGTGCTTCAAACTCGAGCGAATTTGAGCCGCATCCCGCATCCATGCAAAAAGCGCTGGAAGAAATTCGCGCGCGGCTGGATCGGCTGGAACGTCGCGAGGGTGCTCCTCAATCGTTGGCGGTATCCGTTTTGCCCGCGCAAACAGCCGAACCGCCAGAAACGTCGATTGAACTGACGCCTACCCCACCAGCGCCCGAACCGGTGATGGCCGCGCAAATTGCCACTGGCACAACGCTCGATATGAGTTCGCCCGATGCGCCACCCGGCTCCATCGCCGCCGTCGCGGCCGCAACGTTGCCGTCTGCAATGCAGGATTCGCCAACTGCTGCGCCAACGCCCGCCGGATTTGAAACACCGCGTCCACCGCCGGCCGCCGCTACCGATACGCGCCTGCCCGAACCCGTACACATACCCGAAGGCCCCGGCTTCATCGAGCGCATGCTCGAAGGCAACATCGTCGCGAAACTCGGCGTGGTCATCTTGTTTTTCGGCGTGGGATTTCTGCTCAAGTTTGCTTACGACCACGGCTTGTTTCCGCCGGGTTTGCGCTTGTTGGTCGTCGCCGCCGCGAGCGCGGTGATGTTCTTGATTGGTTACAAAGTCTTCGAAGCCAAGCGCACCTACGCGCTGGTGATGATGGGCGGGGCGATGGGTCTGTTGTACCTCGACGTATTTTTTGCCTTGAAGACGTTCGGCATTATCGGCGCGCCACTCGGATTTTTGCTGTTCGCGGCACTCGGTGTCGCGACCTTGTTCCTCGCCGTCAAACTCGATGCAAGGGTGTTTGCGGCACTCGGTTTGATCGGCGCATTTCTGGCACCGATTCTGGCCGCGACCGGCAGCGGCAATCACGTGCTGCTGTTCTCGTACTACCTGCTGCTGAATCTGATCATTCTCGGCGCGAGCTGGTTCAAGTCGTGGCGTGAACTCAATTTCATCGGCTTTTTGTTCACCTTTGC
>JANLQC010000553.1:0-13928 GCA_031367575.1 Betaproteobacteria bacterium
TGTCGGTACCATTGCCGAATCGCTCAGTTTGGCCAATGCCACGCTTTCCTTTCATTTGAAAGAGCTGACCAACGCGGGCCTCACTATCGCCACCCCCAACGGCCGCTCGATCATTTATTCGGCGAATTTTTCGACCGTGAATGGCTTGGTCGAATACCTCACCGAAAACTGTTGCGCCGGCGCGGCATGCATGTCCGGCACGTCGTCAAAGGTCGATTGCACGCCGAAACGCGTGCAAAAACCCTCCCCCACCATTTCAAAAAGGAAGAAATCATGAAACGCTTTCATGTCCATGTCGCCGTCAGCAACCTTGAACAAAGCACACGCTTTTATTCCGCCATGTTCGGCATGTCGCCGAGCGTGCAGAAAAGCGATTACGCCAAATGGATGCTCGATGATCCGCGCGTCAACTTCGCCATTTCCGCGCGCGCCGATGCAGCCGGCGTGAATCACTTGGGCTTTCAGGCGGAAACGGACCATGAACTTGAAGAAATTCATACCCGGCTGCAATCGGCAGATAGCGCCGTCACCGCAGAAAAAGGTGCCCACTGCTGCTATGCCAAATCGGACAAATACTGGGTGCAGGATCCTTCCGGCATCGCATGGGAAAGTTTTCGCACGCTCGATACGATCCCGTTTTACGGCGAGCAAAGTCATCAGGGCGCGGCAGGCACCGAGCAGGCGAGCACGGGAAGTGGTTGTGCAACCTCATGCTGCCCGACACCGACCGCCGCAGATAAAGCGGTGGCAAAAGCGTGTTGCAATGTCTGATCAACTGATCAACGTCTTGTTCCTGTGTACCCACAATTCCGCGCGCTCGGTGATGGCTGAAGCACTGCTGAATGTCGTCGGTCGCGGACGGTTTCACGCCTTCAGCGCGGGCAGCATGCCGAGTGGGCATGTAAATCCATTCGCCATCGAAATGGCAAAAACCATCGGCTACGCCACTGAAAATGTCCGCAGCAAATCGTGGGATGAATTCGCCACACCCGGCGCACCGAAAATGGACATCGTCATCACCGTTTGCGACAACGCGGCCAATGAAATTTGCCCGATCTGGCCGACGCAGAATGGTCAGGCGCCCGCCATTGCGCACTGGGGATTTCCCGATCCATCCACCACCGTGGGCGGCGATGACGATAAACGCAACGCGTTTCAGGCAGCATTCAATGCCATCCGGGAGCACATTCAGCTGCTGGTGAATTTGCCGATGGAAAACCGGGAACGGCACGCGTTGGCAAAAGAACTGATGCGCATCCACACATGATGAATCAAACCGAGCGATCTGCCTGTCTGTCTTCGCCGCCGTCACCAGCCCCTCTGAATTTCTTCGAACGTTTTCTCACCGCGTGGGTGGCATTTTGCATTGTGATTGGCATTTTGCTGGGCCAGACGCTGCCGGCGGTTTTTCAATTCATCGGCTCGCTGGACATCGCCAAAGTCAATCTGCCGGTCGGCCTGCTTATCTGGATCATGATCATCCCGATGTTGATCAGGATCGATTTCGCCGCACTCGGCCAAATCCGCCAGCACGCGCGCGGCATCGGTGTGACGCTGGTGGTGAATTGGCTGGTCAAACCGTTTTCGATGGCGTTTTTGGCGTGGCTGTTTATCCGTCAATGGTTCGCACCGATGTTGCCTGCGGAACAGATCGACAGCTACATCGCCGGACTGATATTGCTCGCGGCCGCGCCCTGCACGGCCATGGTATTTGTCTGGAGCCGCCTGACCCACGGCGACCCCTATTTCACGCTCTCGCAGGTGGCGTTAAATGATCTCATCATGGTGTTTGCGTTCGCGCCACTGGTCGCATTTCTGCTGGGCGTATCGAGTATTACGGTGCCGTGGGCAACACTGCTGACCTCGGTGGTGCTGTACATCGTGATCCCGGTGCTGATCGCGCAGGGGCTACGCCGCTTGTTGCTCGCGCGCGGCGACGGCGCACTGGAACGCGCCATGGTGCAAATCCAGCCATGGTCAATTGCCGCGCTGCTGGCCACACTGGTACTGCTATTTGCATTTCAGGGCAATGCCATTCTGCGCCAGCCGCTGGTGATCGCATTGCTGGCCGTACCGATCCTGCTGCAAGTCATTTTCAATTCGGCGTTGGCGTATTGGCTGAATCGTCGGCTGGGCGAAAAGCACGCGGTCGCATGTCCGTCGGCACTGATCGGTGCCTCCAATTTTTTCGAGCTCGCCGTCGCCGCCGCAATCAGTCTGTTCGGGTTTGAATCCGGTGCCGCACTCGCCACCGTGGTCGGCGTGCTGATCGAAGTGCCGGTGATGTTGCTGGTGGTGAAGGTGGTCAATGCGTCGAAGCCCTGGTATGAGGCGGGCGCGACGGCTGACCCATAACCGATGAACTCGTTGATTGCATATCGACTGGCCCGCGTCGATCAAGGAATCTGCGGAATTTCGCGATGCCTGTCCGGCGAGTGCGGCGGTGATGATCCGGTTGCGCTAGCCCGCATCGCGGCACGAAAGTCTAGCATTGGCGCGGCTTTGCGGTCATTTTATGGTGAAACACCGCACCAATGCTAGGATTTGTCGGTTCAATTGTCACCAACATCACCCTTTTATTGCCTTGTACAGCGCCAACGCCTGCTCGCGTTGCGCCGAGTGATCCACCACCGGCAGCGGGTAATCGCGGCCGATCACGATGCCACACGCCTGCTGTTCCTGCGGCGGCATCAGCCACGGCGCGTGAATGAATTTGTCCGGCATATTCGCAAGCTCAGGCAAATATTTGCGTATGAATTTGCCGCGTGAATCGAAGCGTTCCGATTGTGTGACCGGATTGAAAATGCGGAAATACGGCTGCGCATCGCAACCGGTGGACGCGGCCCATTGCCAGCCGCCGTTGTTGGCGGCGAGATCGAAATCAATGAGCTGATCGGCAAAATATTTTTCACCCCAGCGCCAGTCGATCAGCAAATCCTTGGTCAGAAAACTGGCGACGATCATGCGTAGCCGGTTGTGCATGTAGCCCGTTTGGTTGAGTTGCCGTATCGCGGCGTCGATGATCGGGTAGCCGGTGCGCGCGTCGCACCAGGCGGCGAACAACGATTTGTCGTTGGGCCATGGAATCGCGTCACATTCACGGCGAAACGCGGAGACGGCCACATGCGGATGGTGATAAAGAATCTGAAAATAAAAATCACGCCAGATCAATTCGTTGAGCCATGTTTCCGCGCCGATATTTTTCTTGCGCAGGGTTTCCGCATACGCAATTGAGGCGAGTGTTCGAATGGATATGGTGCCGAAACGGTTGTGTACGGATAAATATGAAACGCCTTTCACAGCGGGAAAATCGCGCGCTTCCTGATAGTTATCGATACGCGTCACAAAATCTTCCAGCAATGCGTGCGCACCGGATTCGCCGGCCTTGATGCCAAGCGACTTCAGATTGCTGCGTTTGAAGCCAAGTGCGGCCAGCGCCGGTGGTTCCCCGATAGCGCCTTCCACGGCAAAATTGTGCGCGCATTCATGGATCGGGTACGCCTTCAAATCGTCGTCATCGATCTTTTTGAGCCACGCATTTTTGTACGGCGTGAATACGCTATAAGTGCCACCTGCTTGCGTGAGTACTTCGTTCTTCGCAAAAACAACGGTGTCTTTGGAGCGGTGAAAGCCGATTCCATGTTTCGCGAGCCGCTCCTCCACCCGCGCATCGCGCGCGATGGCGAGCGGTTCATAGTCCTCATTGGCGAAGACACAATCGGCATTGAGTTCACCGGCAAGTTCGGGAATGGCGCTATCGGCAAACGCGTGCAGCACGATCAGCTCACCCCCGAGTGCCTGCAGCGATTTCTTCAGTTCTGCCACACTTTCCCAAATGAACTCGACGCGCCGATCCTGTTTCGATGACAATGTATCGAGAATTTCGTGATCAAATACGAATACGCAGTGGACTTTCCGCGCCGCTTTCATCGCGTACTGCAACGCGTGAAAAAGGCCTGCATTGTCGGTCACGCGCAAATCGCGGCGAAACCAGAACAGCGCGCAACGATCACGATGCGCTTTTTTGTCTCGGGTTTTCATGGTCAAGGCGCGCCTAAGAAGGTAGAATGCCGAAGTGAATGGACAGCATTAATCTTACCAATCATTTCCTGATCGCCATGCCCGGCATGGCCGACCCGTATTTTTCAAAAACCCTCACGCTGATTTGCGAGCATTCCGAAAAGGGTGCGATCGGTCTGGTCGTCAATAAACCCATCGATGTCACGCTGGGCAATTTATTCGAGCAAGTCGATATTGGTCTCACCAATGAGGCGCTCCGGCTTGAAAATGTTTATTTCGGTGGCCCGGTGCTGGTTGATCGTGGCTTTGTATTGCACCAACCGCTGGCCGACTGGAATTCGACGTTGAAAATCGACGATGATACCGGGCTCACCACCTCCAAGGATATTCTCGAAGCGATGGCTTCAGGCAATGGAAAAGGCCCCAGTCGCGTGTTGGTGACGCTTGGTTATGCCGGTTGGGCACCCGGGCAGATTGAAGATGAAATCAAACGCAATGGCTGGCTGACCGTCGCCGCGCGCCCCAGTTTGATTTTTGATCTGGAACCGGAAGAGCGATTGGGCGCGGCAATGGGATTGCTGGGCCTGAACTACGGAAACCTGTCGGACGTGGCCGGGCATGCGTAAGGAAATCCGCCGCGAGGAAATCATTCTGGGATTCGATTTCGGCGAAAAACGCATCGGTGTTGCGGTCGGCAATACCATCACCTCGCAGGCCGAACCGTTGACGACATTGCATGTGGAATCGAATCAGGATCGGCTGGCTGCCGTCGGCAAACTGGTGGCCGAATGGCAGCCGGCGCGGTTCGTGATTGGTGAGGCAAGTTACGCCGGCGTCGCGACCGACGGCGCGCCACATCCGATTGCCCATCTCGCGCATAAATTCGGCAATCGCCTGCAAGAAAATTTTCGGCTGCCGGTGGAATACGTGAATGAATTCTTGAGCTCGTCCGCCGCAGAACAATTACTTGCCGCGCGCGGCATCAAGGGTATCGCGCAAAAAATGCACATCGATGCGGTTGCCGCGCAAATCATTCTGCAAAGTTACCTTGACGAGGCAAACCACCATGCAGCTTGATGCCGAACCGCTGCTCAATACGCTCGTGGAAAAAATCGGCACCCTTGATGCCGATGCGGCGCTGATTGGCATCCACACCGGCGGCGTTCTGGTGGCCGCGCGATTGCACGCACGGCTGGGCATCAGGTTGCCGCTCGGCAAACTCGCCGTCACCTTGCATCGCGATGATTTCAGCAAAATTGGTTTGCATCCAACCAAGAAAATCACCGAGATGCCGTTCGATGTCGAGGGCCGCCATATCTTGCTCGTTGATGACGTGCTGAACAGTGGCCGCACATTGCGCGCGGCACTCAACGAAATTTTTGATTTCGGCCGCCCGGCCAGTGTGAAGCTCGCCGTGCTGGTGGATCGCGGCCGGCGCGAATTGCCGTTTGCGGCCGACTTTGCCGGTGCCACCATGACGCTCGATGCCGCGCAAAAATTGGCGCTGCAAAATGACCACGAGCATCTTCGCTTCGACATCCGCACCAAAGATTGACCCGACTGCCATGTCCAGCCACCCACAACTCAGCGCCGACGGCACCCTCAAGCATCTGCTTACCACCGAAGGACTGTCGCGCGCGATGATCGAGAGTTTGCTTGAGACGGCCGATCAGTTCGTTAGTGTCGGCGACCGCGAAGTGAAAAAGGTGCCGCTGTTGCGTGGTAAATCGGTGTTCAATTTGTTCTTTGAGAACTCCACCCGCACCCGCACCACCTTCGAGATCGCCGCCAAGCGCCTTTCGGCTGACGTAATCAATCTCAACATCAATGCCTCGTCCACCAGCAAAGGCGAATCGTTGCTGGATACCATCGATAACCTCGCCGCAATGAACGCCGACATGTTCATCGTGCGGCATGCGCAATCGGGTGCCGCGCACTTGATCGCCGAGCACGTGAAATCCTGTATCGCGGTGATCAATGCGGGCGATGGGCGGCACGCGCACCCGACGCAGGGCTTGCTCGACATGTACACGATTCGGCATTACAAGAAATCGTTTCACCAACTTAGTGTCGCCATCGTCGGCGATGTCATGCATTCGCGCGTTGCACGCTCGGCGATCCACGCACTCACCACGCTCGGCTGCCCGGATGTGCGCGTGATCGGCCCGAAAACCTTGATTCCCGCTGAGGTGGAACGGATGGGCGTTTCAGTTTTCCACGACATGCATCGCGGGTTGGAGGGCTGCGATGTGGTGATCATGTTGCGGGTGCAAAACGAACGCATGAATGGCGCGCTGCTGCCCTCCGCGCACGAATTTTTCAAATGCTACGGCCTCACCGCCGAGAAACTGGCGCGCGCCAAACCGGATGCGATTGTGATGCATCCGGGGCCGATGAATCGCGGCGTGGAAATTGATTCCCTGATTGCCGACGGGCGGCAAAGTGTGATCCTGCCGCAGGTGACCTTCGGCATCGCGGTACGGATGGCGGTGATGGCGACGGTGACGGGGGCATGAACGTGAATTCAAGCGGCACCGTGAAGATTGAAATCAAGCAGGGGCGTTTGATCGACGCCGGCAACCAACTCGATTGCGTGCAGTCGCTCTGCCTCGCCGACGGAAAAATTGTCGCGCTCGGCACGCCGCCCGACGGCTGGAAGGCCGACAACGTGATCGATGCCAGCGGCAAGATTGTCTGCCCGGGTCTGGTGGATTTGTGCGCGCGCCTGCGCGAGCCGGGGCTTGAGCACAAGGCCACGCTGGAGAGCGAAATGCGGGCGGCCGTCGCCGGTGGCGTCACGTCACTGGTTTGCCCGCCGGATACGGATCCGGTGCTCGACGAGCCCGGTCTGGTGGAAATGTTAACGCGCCGCGCGGCGGCGCTGAATCAAACGCGGGTCTATCCACTGGGCGCGTTCACCACCGGATTGCGCGGCGAAAGACTGACCGAGATGGTGGAATTGACCGAAGCCGGCTGTGTGGGATTCACCAATGGCGATCAGCCGATCATCGATACGTTGGTGCTGTTTCGCGGCATGCAATACGCCGCCACCTTTGGTTACCCGGTGTGGTTCAGGCCCGAAGACGCGCATCTGGCGAAGGGCGGCATCGCGCATGATGGCGAAGTGGCAACCCGGCTTGGCCTCGCGGGCATTCCGGTCAGCGCGGAAACGGTGGCAATTTCCACCATCATCACGCTGATGCGTGAAACCGGTGTACACGTCCATCTGGCGCGGCTTTCCAGCCGACAAGGCGTGGATCTGGTGCGTGCCGCGAAGGTGGAAGGCCTGCCGCTCACCTGCGACGTCGGCATCCATCACCTGTTGCTCACGGATCGTGACATCGGTCACTTCGATTCGCAATACCGTTTTGCGCCACCGCTCCGCAGCCCCACGGATCGTGATGCGCTTTCGCGTGGCGTGATCGACGGCACCATCGACGCAATTTGTTCCGACCATACGCCGGTCGATGACGACGCGAAAAATGTCCCGTTCGCTGAAGCCGAACCGGGTGCCACCGGACTGGAATTGTTGCTGCCGCTCACGCTTAAATGGGCCGCGCAGTCGGGCGTGGAGGTGGGCGCGGCGCTTAGCCGAATCACTGCCATGCCTGCCGCGCTGCTGGGTTTGGATGCGGGAAAACTCAACGCGGGTGCGCCGGCCGATATCTGTGTTTTTGACCCCGCTGCCTACTGGGCACTGACACCGCAAACACTGCGCAGCCAGGGCAAGAATACGCCGTGGCAGCGGCGCGAACTTCAGGGCCGCGTCACGCATACGATCGTCAATGGGGTATTGGTTTTCAAGGCGTAGCGGGCCGAAAGATAAGATAATGGCCGACTTGCTTTTTGTCTGGACGGCCCCTCATGAACGCCCCTGTTTCCACCCTTGGCACCAACCCGCTGCTGGATTTTTCCGGCCTGCCACGATTTGGCGACATCACCCCCGCACATGTCCAACCGGCGGTCGATCACCTGATCAATGAATGCCGCGCGGTCGTGGCGAGTCTGGCGACGTCTCCGGCAACGCCGACCTGGGAGAATTTTGTGACGCCGCTCGACGATGCGACCGAACGCATGGCGCGCGCGTGGAATGTGGTCGGCCATTTGAACGCGGTGGTGAATTCTCCCGCGCTGCGTGATGCCTACAACGGCGCGCTGCCGGCCGTGACGCAATTCTGGACAGAGCTTGCGCAGGACGAGCGCCTCTATGGCAAGTACAAATTGTTGCGCGCGGATGTGGCATGGGCGAATTTAGACGAGGCGCAAAAACAATCGCTCGAAAACGAACTGCGCGATTTTCGGCTGGGCGGCGCGGAATTGCCCGGCGACAAGAAGGCGCGTTTTTCGGCTGTGCAGGAAGAGTTGTCGACCTTGATGTCCACCTTCAACGACAACGTGCTTGATGCAACCAATGCCTACGCCCATTTTGTCGAGAACGAAGCGGAAATGGCGGGCCTGCCGGAGGATGTCAAAACGGTTGCGCGCGAGGCGGCCAACAAAGACGGCAAGCCCGGCTGGAAGCTCACGCTGCATGCGCCCTGCTATTTGCCGGTGATGCAGTACGCCGATTCCCAATCGTTGCGCGAGCGTCTCTATCGCGCCTATTCGACGCGCGCCTCCGAGCTCGGGGACGATCCCAAATGGAACAATGGCGACATCATCAAACGTATCCTGCAGTTGCGCGCCGAGTCGGCTGCTTTGCTGGGCTATGGAAATTATGCCCAAATTTCGCTCGCCACCAAGATGGCGGACACACCCGATGAGGTTGTCGGTTTTCTCACGGAGATGGCGGCGAAGACAAAACCGTTTGCAAAAAAAGATTGGGCCGAATTGGCCGCGTTCGCGCGCGCGGAACTCAATATCGATGACCTGCAAGCATGGGACGTCGCCTTTGCCTCTGAAAAATTGCAGCAGCAGCGTTACGCGTTTTCAAATCAGCAAGTCAAAGAATATTTTCCGGAACCCAACGTGTTCGCCGGATTGTTTCGCGTCATCGAAACACTTTATGGATTGACCGTTGCGCCCGCGAAAGCGGCAACCTGGCACGCCGATGCGCGTTTTTTTGATTTGCGCGACCCGCACGGCGCGCTCATCGGGCAGTTCTATCTTGACTTGTACGCGCGCGACGCCAAACGCGGTGGCGCGTGGATGGACGACGCGATCAATCGCCGCCGCAAGGCGGGCGCGTTGCAACTTCCGGTGGCGTATCTGACCTGCAATTTTTCCGCGCCGCTCAATGGCAAAGCGGCGGTGTTCACACACGATGAAGTGATCACCCTGTTCCACGAATTCGGCCACGGCCTGCATCAATTGCTGACCGACATCGAGGAGCTTGGTGTCTCCGGCATCAACGGGGTGGAATGGGACGCGGTCGAAT
This sequence comes from Betaproteobacteria bacterium, assembly GCA_031367575.1. GTDB lineage: Bacteria > Pseudomonadota > Gammaproteobacteria > Burkholderiales > Usitatibacteraceae > UKL13-2. The sequence goes on from JANLQC010000553.1 coordinate 9,398, forward strand.
TGCCCAGCCAGTTCATGGAGAATTTCTGCTGGGAATGGGAGGTGTTGAAACACATGACCGGGCACGTGGAAACCGGCCAACCATTGCCACGCGAATTGTTCGACAAAATGAGGGCGGCGAAAAATTTTCAGGCCGGCATGGTGTTTGTGCGGCAACTGGAATTTGGCTTGTTCGATATGCGCCTTCACAGCGGATTTGATCCTGATCGGGATGATGTGATGGCGCTCGCCAACGAGGTGCGCAGCGAGGTGGCGGTGATGAATTACCCCGCGTTCAACCGCTCGCCGCTCGCCTTCGGGCACATCTTCGGTGGCGGCTATGCAGCCGGCTATTACAGCTATATGTGGGCGCTGGTGCTGTCGGCCGACGCCTATGCCGCCTTTGAAGAAAGCGGCGTGCTGAACCCGGACACCGGCGCGCGCTTCCGCCGCGAAGTCATCGGGCGCGGCGGCAGCCGCCCGGCGCTCGAATCGTTCACCGCGTTTCGCGGGCGCAAGCCGGAAATTGAACCGCTGTTGCGCCATAATGGGATGAAGCTTGCGCCATAAGTTTGCCCGGAAAATGCCGGCGCGCCGTCTGAACACCAATATCACAGGAGCGAGAAATGGCCCCATCCATGCGTGCAATGTTATTTGTTGTTTTTGTGCTCGGCATCGCGTCCACGCGTGGCGAAGCCCAGCAGCTCTACAAGTGGGTGGATAAGGACGGCAAAGTAAGTTACTCCGATCAACCGCCGCCAAAGGATGCAAAAGACATCAGGCAGAAAGGCTATGGCGATAACGTCACCCCTTCCGACGAGTTGCCTTACAGCGTCAAGGAGGCCATGAAACGCAATCCCGCCACCCTGTTTTCCTTCGATTGCGGGGATCCCTGCGACAAGGCGCGCGCACTGTTGAATACACGGGGCATACCGTTTGCAGATCGCAATCCGCAAACCGACCCGACCGCCATGGACGCGCTGAAGGAGGCCACCGGTGCGCAATCGGTGCCGACGCTTACGCTCGGTACGCGCGTGCTTAAAGGCTTTGCCGAGAGCGAATGGCACGACGCACTCACCAGCTCGGGCTATCCACGCACCAATCCAGGCATTCGCGCCAAACCGGTGGCACCCGCCACGCCTGCGGCACCCGCCACGCCTGCTGCCCCCGCGACGCCGGCACCCGTCAAGTAAGTCAGCGGCTCGGGATCACGCGCGATGAAGCTCGCGACCTGGAACGTCAACTCACTGAACGTTCGCCTGCCGCACGTGCTGGATTGGCTCGGCACGCACCAGCCCGATGCGCTGTGCCTGCAGGAATTGAAACAGGAAGACGCGAAATTTCCCATCGCCGCGTTTGACGACATTGGCTATCACGCCGTGTTCGACGGGCAGAAAACCTACAACGGCGTGGCGATACTTTCGCGCAGCCGGCCCGAGGATGTCAGCAAAGGCATGCGCGGATTTGACGACCCGCAAAAGCGCGTGATCGCCGCCACCATCGACGGCATTCGCGTGGTTTGCGTCTATATCCCCAACGGCCAAAGCATCGACTCCGACAAATACCAGTACAAATTGTCGTGGCTAAACGCGCTCGCCGGTTATATGCAAAACGAAATTGCCGAGTACACCGATGTTGCCTTGCTGGGGGATTACAACATCGCGCCCGAAGATCGCGATGTGTACGATCCGAAGGCGTGGGAGGGACAGGTATTGTGTTCGGTGCCCGAGCGCGATGCACTCAAACGTTTGGTGAATCTTGGGCTGCAAGATGCCTACCGGCTGTTTCCACAGCCTGAAAAAAGTTATTCCTGGTGGGATTACCGGATGAACGGATTCAAGCGAAATCTTGGCTTGCGCATCGATCACATTCTCCTCACGCCGACTGTCGCCGCGCGCTGCGAAAGTGCGGCAATCGATATTGAGCCGCGTCAACGGGAACGCCCCTCGGACCATGCGCCGGTGGTGGCGGTGTTGCGATAGTGACGGTGCCCGCCGCGCGTCCGCCGATGCGCGCGACCGATCCGGCGTCGGCTCTTGCCCGCGAGGTGTTGGCGCAATACGACATTCTCGAGACGCCCGCCGAGCCGGCCTTTGACGATCTCGCCCGGCGCGCGGCGGAGGTGTTTGGCTCGGCGATGGCGGGCATATCTTTTTTTGACGGGGAAAACACCGGTGCCGGGCAAGGCGCATGGCGCGAGTGGTTCAAGTCGCGGGTGAATTTTCCGCTCGCTTCATTGTCCCGCGAGCATACTTTTTTCGTGCCCGACGCATCGCGCGCCGAGCAGCGTTCCCGCCTCTACGTGGTACCTGACGCGCTCGCCGATAAACGCTTCCGCGATCACCCGCTGGTGACCGGTCCGCCGCACATTTGCTTTTATGCCGGTGCCTCGATCATCTCGAAAGAAGGGGCGGTGATCGGCGTGCTCGCGGTGTTCGATACCATCGCCCGCGAGGCCTCGCCGCGCGAGCGCGAAGCGCTTGTCAATCTGGCCGATCTCACCCGCGCGCGGCTGGAAGCGCGTGCCGAGCGCCGCCGGGAGATGCGGGTGACACGTGCGGAAACCGGCGCTGCTACGCAGGTGGCTCAAGCCGCGCGCGCATTGGCACCGGCGGCCGGCGGCGGCGAGGCGTTCGCGAACGAACACCTCGAACACGTGACGCAGGAATTCATCCGCCTCGAGCAGTTGCTCGAAGACGAAATCGCCACCCGCAAAACCACCGAGGATCGGCTGCGCGACGAAAAGAATTTTTCGGACGCGGCGATCCAGAGCTTGCCGGGCGCGTTTTTCATGTTCGAGCCGAGCGGAAAAATGATCCGCTGGAACACCAGTCTGGCCGAAAGCACCGGCTACAGCGTGGAAGACATGCAGGAAAAACGTGCCCTCGATTTCATCGCCGACAAAGACAAGGACAGCGTCGCGGATGCCATTCGGCGGATGTTCGAGTCGGACGCTGAAATCATCATCGAGGCCGACATCCGCAACAAGTCGGGCCGCGAAACGCCGTATTCGTTTCAGGGCCGCGCGCTGGATATCGGCGGACGGCGGTTATGCATCGGCGTCGGGCGCGACATCACCGACCGCAAACGCGCGGAACGTGAAATCCGCCGCGCCAAGGAACGCCTCGACCTCGCACTGGTCGGCTCCAACCTTGCCATTTGGGATTGGGATCTGGCGGCCAATGAAGTTTATTTCAGCGCGGGTTGGGAGGCGTTGCTCGGTGTAAAACCGGCTGACGAGCCGGGCACCGTGTTCGGCGCGGAGGACGTGCTCAGCTGGAATCACCCGGATGACAGCGAACGATTTCGCACCGCGCTGGTCGCGGCCGCGAAAGGCGACACGGCCGATTTTTTTTGCGAGTATCGGCTGCCCGATCTGCAAGGTGGTTGGGCGTGGACGCAATCCAAAGGCAAGGTTGCCGAACGCGGTGATGATGGCCGCGCACTCAGAATGACCGGCACCACGTCCAACGTCACCAAGCGAAAACTTGCCGAGGATCGCGTCGAATTCCTCGCCACCCGCGATCCGCTGACCGGCCTGCCCAACCGGATGTTGTTGAACGACCGGCTCGAGCAGGGCGTGGCGAATGCGGCCCGCAAGAAGTCCCGCCTCGCCTTCATGTTCATCGATCTCGACCGCTTCAAAACCATCAATGATTCGCTGGGTCACGATGTCGGCGACGAGTTGCTGAAACGTGTCGCCGCGCGACTCTCAGCCTGTGTGCGCGCCACCGATACCGTGGCGCGGCAGGGAGGCGACGAGTTCGCCGTCATTCTGGAAAATTTGCCGGTGAGCGGCAGTGCCGATGGGGCCGATGCCCACGAAGGCGCGCAAAATGTGGCCGACAAAATGATCGCCGCGATGGCCGCACCGATCATGATCAATGGCCAGCACCTCAACACGTCGTGTTCGATCGGCATCAGCGTTTTTCCGAGCGACGGACAGGATCCGCAGGCATTGATGAAGCACGCTGACGTGGCGATGTATGACGCCAAAGCCAAGGGCCGCAACAATTACCAGTTCTTCTCGCACGAAATGAACGCGCGCGCGCAGGAACGGCTATCGATTGAAAATTTTCTGCGCCTCGCGCTGCGCCGCAACGAACTCCTGTTGCACTACCAGCCGCGCGTGTCTTTTCTCACCGGCCAGATTACCGGTGTGGAAGCGTTGATCCGCTGGCAACATCCGCGCCGCGGCCTGATCGCGCCGGACAAGTTTATCGGCGTGGCCGAAGATTCCGGCCTGATCGTGCCGATCGGCGAATGGGTGATTGAAAATGCGTTCCGGCAAATCGCCGAATGGCGCGAACGCAGCGGCCGCGATCTGAAGCTCGCCGTCAATCTTTCCGTCGGCCAGATGTTTGATGGTGATCGCCTGATTCGCGCCATCGCCACGTCCGCGCGCGCGGCGCGGCTCGACCCGACCGTGGTGGAACTCGAGCTGACCGAAAGCATGCTGCTGAAAAATATCAACGAGACCGCCGAGCTGTTGACACGCCTGGGCAAAATGGGCGTTGGCATCGCGATCGATGATTTCGGCACCGGCTATTCGT
>JANLQC010000555.1:0-1810 GCA_031367575.1 Betaproteobacteria bacterium
GACCACGCCCAGCAGCAGCGTGAGGCTATGTCCCACAGCAAATAGCGTGACATAGAGCGCAACGTCCCTGACGCGAAACAGAAAGAAAATAACGCCGAACAAAAACAGCAAGTGGTCATAGCCGGTCACCATGTGCTTGGCGCCGAGGTACATGAATGGCAGCACATTGCTGCCGGCGTTTTGCATCACAAAATTCGCATCTTGATCGCTAACGTTGTGCGCCCATGCGCAAGAGGCCACAAACAATAACAACCAGAGAAATAACAAAAAAACAGGCTGCGCAGGGTGCGCGCCGCGCACGCGCCGAAGAACCCGCGTACCGGTCTTATTATCGCGAAGGGGTACGAATCCTGTGTGCGGCGCGCACCCAGCGGCAACTTTACAAATCATTTTGAATCGTACCGGCTCAAACATAAGTTCGACTCACCAGCCAAAACGTACCCAACGCCACCAGTCCGGATGAAAAAGTATCGACGACGAGCGCCCTCGGCGGTGCCAGCCGAAGGCGGACCAACATCGTGGCGGCGAGAATCAGCATGGCGACGACAAACAATTGACCAATTTCCACACCAAGGTTGAATCCAAACAATAATTCGGCCATGCGCCCTGTGGGCAGGCGAAGCGCGATCAGGTCCTTGGCAAAGGCAAAACCGTGAATCAGGCCGAAGATCAACGTAATCACCAAGCGCAGTTTTGCGCCGTCTTGCATTTGCCCGGACATCATCAAGTAGCAAAAAGCGAACAGCGCGGAGCCGGCGAGCAACGGCGTTGGCAATAAGCCAAAGCCGCCTATTTTCACAACCATCATCGCCAGCAACAGCGAGGCGGCGCCGGCAGCGATAGCGAAGGCACGATGGGTCGCGACCACAAAGTTTTCCGCGCCAATCAGCGCGATCGTGAGGGCAATCAGCACGTTGATGAAATCGGGGTGCGGATCGAGAAACCCGGTGACGGCAAGCCCAAGCGTCACGCTATGCCCGATTGTAAATCCGGTGATGACCAGCACCAGGTCACGCAGTCGCCGCGAAATCAGCACAAAACCCAGCACAAAAGCGAGGTGATCGGGGCCGGTCAGGATGTGTTCGATACCAAGCTCGATGTATTCGAAAAAACTCGCGCTTTGCAGGTTGCTGCCACCGGATTCTTCGCTCAATTCCATCACGCGCCGGTCAATGCGGATCATTTGCTCGACGGATCGATGTTCTCCATCGCGGGCTATCCGAATGCGCGCGAACATTACATGCGAGGGCACCAGCTCGAAAAAAGCGTTCGAGCGAAGCACGATCGATTTTTCAGCGGGGCATCGAAAGACAAATTCAACGTTATGAAAACCTTTGGTCGCGGTCAGTGTCCGCGCTCCGCCATCCGGTAAACAGTCCTTGCCAGCGGCGGTGACGGCAATCTGCTGCGTGAGGTAAGCCGCAATCTGTTCGTCGGAGGCAACCGCAAAGCCTGTGGGCGCCAGCCGCGCAGCTTCGATATCCGGCAGCGTTATTTCCAGTCGAACGGTGGCGTTTTCAATCTCGGCACGCAGATAGCTCTCGCTTCGGGTATGAGCCGAGGCGGGTGGCAAAGCAAACAAAACGAGCCATAGCGTCCACCGCCAGAATCCCCGGATAGGCTTACGCAGTCGCGCGTTCATATCCGCCTCAACGGGCCTGAACCGGATCGACAAACGGCGCACCGACGATCACTGTTGCTTTTTCGCGAAGGAACCGGACGTACTCCTGTTGCGCACGCTGCCTCGCGTCGCGTTTGAAGTCCGAGGCTACCTGGGATTTGGTCGTCGCAAAATCGAGCGCGACGGGCG
>JANLQC010000567.1:0-13214 GCA_031367575.1 Betaproteobacteria bacterium
AAGTCGCACGCATCGCGATGCCGATGCGCGTTTTGTATACCAGCAGCAACAGCCCCGCCATCATCGCGATTGATAACACCATGATGATACTTTGCACATTGGTAATCGTTGCGCTGTTGGCGGACTCGTTGAGGTGATAAGTCTGGGTTGGAAAAATCTGCGGGAACGAAATGAAATTGCGGCCCCAGATGAGTAACGCCAGATGTTGCAGGATGATGGAGATGCCGATGGCCGTGATCAGCGGGGCCAGACGTGGCGCATTGCGCAAGGGGCGATAGGCAACACGTTCAACGGTGTAGCCCACCAGCGCGCAAGCGGGGATTGCAGCAAGCACGCCGAGCAGCACAATCAACAATGGTGGCAAGCCTGAACCCGCCAGCGCCGTGATCACCGAAAACGCCACCATCGCGCCAATCATCACCACTTCCCCATGCGCGAAATTGATGAGCTGGATGATGCCGTAAACCATCGTGTAACCCAACGCGACCACGGCATAGACGCATCCAAGTGTCAGGCCATTGACGAGTTGCTGGAGGAAGGTATCCATCGGCGAATGTTACCTGAAGGGGTTCTTGATACGCGAAGCACTTTTCAAGTGCGTTGCAGTTCAACAAGGCCAGGATCCTTCCCCCGCGCAGGCGGGGCCCAATTTTGCAATCCCGGCGTGATCCAACTTGGGCCATGCCGCTGCATCGGCAAGGCGTTCAGCAGGCGCGGAGCACGCTCCGCGAAATCCCCGCTTCACCCCCCGTCTATGCGGGGGAAGGACAAAATTGCGTTCGCGCTGACTTGGGTATGCCCAAAAAAAAACGGCACCATTGACGGTGCCGTTTTCTAGTTTTCGAAAATGTTACTTCTTTGGTGCTTCCGCCGACTTTGCATCTTTCGCCGGTGCCGCAGCAGGTGCCGCAGCGGGCGCGGGCGCGGGTGCTGCTGCCGCCGCGAACGCCGTGGCCACGCCATTCTTCACAATCGACACCGGCGCAATCTTCCCGCTCTTCATTTTGAAGATCGTGATTTCGGCATCCTTGCGGTCACCCTTGGCGTCGAATTCCACTTTGCCGGTGGCGCCAGTGAAACTCACGTTGAAAATTTCCGGGCCGAACTTGGCGGGATCCACCGAGTTGGCTTTTTTCATCGCTTCGATCATCGCCAGCGTGCCGTCATAAAAATACGGTGCGTACTGTTTCACTTCGCCGTATTTGGTGTTGAAGTCCGTCAGGAATTCCTTGCTGGCCGCTTCCGACGGCAAGCCCGCCTGCGAGCAGACAAAACCTTCCGCTGCATCGCCCGCCATCTTCGCCATCTCGTTGGTGCAGGCGCCATCGCCGAATACAAACACTGCCTTGATGCCGAGTTCACGCGCTTGCTTCAGCAGCGGGCCGCCGGTGGCATCCATACCACCATGGAATACGACATCAGGATTCTTGGCTTTGATTTTGGTGAGAATCGCCTTGAAATCGGTTTCTTTGTCGGTGGTGCGCTCGCGGGCAATCGGATTCACTTTACCGGCTTTGAGGGTCTTCTCGACTTCGTTGGCAAGACCTTCGCCGTAGGCGGTCTTGTCATCGATCAGTGCAACTTTCTTGCCCTTCAATTCGTTGGCGATATACGTCGCCAGTGCCGGGCCCTGCTGGTCATCGCGACCGACGGTGCGGAACACGTTTTTCAGGCCGCGTTCGGTCAATGTCGGGTTGGTGGCGGAGCCGGAAATCACCGGGATACCGGCTTTGTTGTAAATCTCGGAGGCGGGAATGGTCACGCCTGAATTCAGGTGGCCGATGACCGCAGCGACCTTGGCATCAACCAACTTTTGCGCGACGGTGGTGCCGACTTTTGGATCGGCCTGATCGTCTTCGGTCATGAACTCGATCTTCAGCACCTTGCCGTCGATCTTGATTTTCTTGGCGTTAGTTTGATCCACCGCCAGACGCACACCGTTTTCATCATCCTTGCCGAGGTGGGCGATCGAGCCCGTCAGCGGCCCCGCATGCGCAATCTTCACCGATACCGATGGCTCGGCAGGGGCTTCGGCTTTGGCGGCGGGTTTCGGTTCTTCTTTGCCGCAACCAACGATACCGGCAGCCAAAAGGGCGGCGAACAAAATCTTGTAGGACGTTTTCATCTGAAGCACTCCAGAAAAATGGGTGGAAAATCGAAAAATCGACAATTTCAAAAAGTCGATAGAACCGCACGCGGCAACGCGCAATTATGCGAATGGGAATTAAGCCTTGTCAAACAATTTGCGGCGGCGGTGGTCGCGGCCAATTCGACCACATAAAAAAAGGCCGGTTGAGTGCCGGCCTTTTTTAGTTAGCAAATGCTCACTTTAGCGCGAGCACCCACTTAACGAGGGCTTTGACGTCCTCATCCTTTACTGCGGCATTGGGGGGCATCGGAATCTGGCCCCACACGCCCATCCCACCTTTTTTGACCTTTTCGATCAGCATGGCTTCGGCTTTTTTGTCACCTTTGTATTTGGCAGCGACTTCCATGAACGACGGGCCAAGTACTTTGGCGTCCACTTTATGGCAGGCATTGCAACCGTTTTTGGCCGCGAGCGCTTCACTGGCGAATGAATTGCCGGAAAAGGCAGCGGCGAGAGCGGCAATGACAGCGAGGGCAAAACGATTCATTATATTCTCCGGCGATTGGGAAGGATGGGAAATTGGTCGAAAGGGTTGATGGCAGCAGGCGCACTATAAGAGATTTCAGGGGTGTTCGCAATTGGGAAATCATCCATGGACGCCACACATGCAACGACCTGTCAGGGCGCGGCGTTGACGGCAAATCGGGCCAGTCGCCGCGTGGTGGGTTATGCCGAGGCAGGTAAGGCGTCGTACTTTGTGCTAATTTGCAGGTTATCTGCGGAAACCCCTTTGGAGCCTGCCATGCCATTAGCCGTCGTTGCGTTCATCATCCTGCTACTGAAAGTTGCCGAAATCGGCCCGCCGGCAAATTGGTCCTGGTTCTGGGTGCTGATGCCGTTCGCCGTGCTGGCGCTTTGGTGGAGTGTGATTACGCCAATGATTGGCTGGGACAAGAAACAGGCGGAAAAGAAAATGAAAAGGGATCAGGAAGAGGCGCAGGCAACGAAAAAGAAAAATCGCGGGTTCTAGTGTCGTGCTTCCTTTTCAATGCGACATATTTTAATGTTCTCCAATCTGCCCATTCCCCGGGCAGGGGGAAGGGACGAATGGCCCCTACTTAAGCGCCCGCGCTCAATGACATCGGGACATCGCGCTGCGGCAACCGCATTCGTACCCTGTAGCACCGTAGCCCGGAAGGAGCGCAGCGCATTCCGGGTGGATCTTCCTGATAAGGCAGCCCCGGAAAACGCTGCGCTCCTTCCGGGCTACACGTCAAGTGTGCCATCTGAATCAGCGCTTAAGTAAGTGCCATTCGGGGAAGGGGCTGATAAGTTCCAAACAGATTGAAGCACGACACTAGCGGCTTGCCTGAAGCGCCACTTCAATTGCGCCGCCGATGGCAAGCACGTGCGCATCGCCCATCGACTCACCGACCACCATCAATCCCACCGGTGCATCGCCTGGTTGATGACACGGGATCGATAAACAGGGGCGATCCAGCACGTTAAACGGCGCGCAGTTTCTGAGCAGCAGTCCGTTCACCTTGAAAAAATTCTCATCCGACGATTCCATTTCGGCAATGGTCGGCGCAATGATCGGCACGGTCGGCGCCAGCACGGCATCGAAACGCGCCGTGGTGCGATTGGCGGATTCGATCAGCGAACGCCGCAGTTGCAGTAAATCGACATAATCCGCTGCCAGCATGCCCGCACCGAGCAACAAACGCTTGCGTACGCGTTGATCAAATTTGTCGCCGTCCGTTTCCAGTCGCGCGCGATGCAATGCGTACGCTTCGACGGCGGAAAAATTGGCCTTGGCGCTGCCATCGCGTTCGCGGGTCATTTCCGGAAACGCGAATTCCTCGATCAGCGCACCTGCCATCGACAAGGCCGATAGCGCGCGTGAAAAAGCGTTCGCGACTTCCGGGGCGAGGCCATCGAGCAGCAGCGTGGTGGGTACGCCGAAACGCAGGCCGTTCAATTCGGCCGGTGCGGGGGTGGCGATCCGCTCGCCCGCCATCGCGGCATCGAGCCATGCGCAACATGCAACCGAGTTGCCGAGTGGGCCAATCGAATCGCGTGTGAACGAGAGCGGAAACGCGCCCATCAACGGCACGCGCTGCTGCGTGGGTTTGAATCCGGTAATGCCGCACAGCGCCGACGGGATGCGCACCGAGCCACCGGTGTCCGAGCCAATCGTTGCCGCCGCCATGTCGTCGGTGACACTGACTGCGCCACCCGAGGTCGAACCGCCCGGAATGCGTCTGCTGGCGCGATCCCACGCGTTCAATGGCGTGCCGTAATGTTGATTGATACCGTTTGCGCCGTAGGCAAATTCGGTCATGTTGGTGCGGCCAACGAGGATCACGCCGGCTGCTTTGAGACGCGCAATCGCGGGCGCATCGACAGTCGCGGGCGGGGCATTGTTGAGCAAGATGGAACCGGCGCGCGTGACTTCGCCGCCGATATCGAACAAATCCTTGATTGAAATCGGAATGCCCGCCAACGGTGAAGGCACCCGTCCCGCCGCGCGCACCACATCGGATGCGCGGGCGGCGGCAAGCGCGGTCTCGGCGTAAACTTTGATGAACGCGCGCGCGCCTTCGCCCGCCGGGTCGGCAATTTTTTCCAGACACCCACGCGTGAGCGCCTCGGATGTGGTTTTGCCATTGGCAAGTTCGCGTGATAGTTCAGCTAATGTTTTCATCGGAGATGTCGTGGCCACCAAAAATGAGTTTGTGAATTATCTCTTGGAACTGCTGGCACCGGTTGGCGGCATCACCTCGCGCGCGATGTTTGGCGGGCACGGCATTTACAAGGACGGCCTGATATTCGGCATCGTCATTGACGACGGTTTTTACCTCAAGGTCGATGACGTCAATCGCCGCGAATTCGAGGCGCGCGGTTTGATGCCATTCATATACGAAATGAAGAAAACCGGGAAGTCGATATCGCTTGGTTATTACCAATGCCCGGAAGACGCGCTGGAAAGTGCGGCGTTGATGTGCGATTGGGCGAAAAGTGGGGTGGCGGCGTCATTGAGGGCGGCGGCGAAGAAAAAAGGCGGGGGCAAGAAGCGCAAACAGGATTGAGACTTGCGCTCGTTCTATTTTGGCGGGCGTTCTCAAGCATATGTGCCGCGAACGCCGCGCCAGTGCTGGTGATTCAATATCCAGCAACCACTCAGCGGATAAAGACCATTTCTGACAATTCGATCCGCGACTAATTGCTTTTGCGATTTGCTTCCAAGCGCGCATCCACCTTCGCCACCATGTCATCAATCACGGCATTCGTCATCCCCTTTTGCGCGGCGACCGCTTGCACCAATCGATCAACCCGCTCAATATTTTGCGCGCCGCCAAATAACGCGCGCGCCGCAGACGACGGATTCGCGAGCCCCATCGCGGCGTGCGCATATTTCTCGAACGGCACCAGATCGGCTTCCATGGCACCGAGCGACAAGCACAAGTCCGCCACCCACTGGTACGCCGCGCGCGATTCCTCAATATTGCCGTGAACCGCGTCCTTGATGGAGCGCATCGCGTCTTTCTGGATGCAGCGATAGTTGCCGGCCATCAGCATGCTCCATTTGGCGAGCGGCACAAACACCGATTCATGCACCTTCAATTTCACCGGCAATTCGATTAGCCCCGCGCCCGTGTCAAAACGCACCGCATCGATATCGGCCTCCAACTTGCGCAGCAAGGCGGTATGCGTGTCCGACACGAATCGGGCGGACTTGAAGTTGGTCGGCAGGCGCACCTGCAACACGTTGACCTTTTCCTCGGGCGGCCGGACCGCCTGCGCGTCCGGGCTGCACAAGGTCATCATCGCCGGATCGAAATTTTCCCACACGGCCGGGTCGGTGTACGCGGCGCGGCAGGCATCCATCGATACCCCCGGAATGCGCGCCAAGTACGGCAGCGGCGGCATGTTCATGATCGACATGCACGGCACGCGTGAGCGCGCGACACGATCCAGCAACTCGCGCACGCCGGGTGAACCGTATTGCGGCTCCTGCATCGCGAGCGCCACCAGATCAAAGCCGGCGGGGTCGACTGCGCCGGGCCCGGCGGCGGAAAGTTTTCCGGGTGCGTTGCGCGAATCGATTTCGACCAAGCCTTCGCGGCCCTTCACCGGCAACCGCACGCGGGCACCTTCGGCGTTGAACAATTCGACTTCCACTGGCAGGCAGACCAGCGTGACGTTGTGACCGGCCAGCAACAGTTTCGCACCGAGCAGCGAACCGTAGGACGCGCCCATGATCAATATGTTGTAAGCCATGATATTTTTCTTTCTCAAGAGTCACGGTAGCGTCCATGGTAGTGATGCACAGGTGCCAGAACAATGACGATGAAGAAGAAAGTGGCTGATACTTTGCCCGATTGGATGGGCGCGCGACGCGCTCGCCTTTGTCTTCGCCCATGAACGCTGGGAAGACTGCTATCGCATTGCACCACCGCGCCACTGCGGTGACGCGTCGATGCATTGACGCGTCAGGCCCGTGCCCGCTGCAATGTCTCCCGATACGGTTTCAAGCCGGCGGCAAGCAACGCAATCGCCAGCACATTGGCCACCGTGCCGACAATCAGCATCGACCAGCGCAATTGCTGATCATTGGCGAAAACATAATCGGTCACCAGCGCAATCGCCGTCGGGCCGACACCGAGACCAACCAGATTGACGATAAACAAATACACAGCCGACGCCTGACCGCGCATCTGGTTGGGAACGATTTCCTGGATCGCCGCCGGTGCCGCGCCGAACGGCATCGCGAGGGCGAACACCGACGGCACCATCAGGATGGCGGCGAGCGTGCCGGTGTTGGCGAGCAAAAAGACATTGCCCAGAATCGCAACGCCGGCGGCGCAAATGCCGACGCGCAATGCGGCGTCGGTCTTGCCTTGCTTCAACCAGCGATCCGTCAGCCAGCCGCCGAATAAAATTCCCGCGCAACCAAACACCATCACCAGCAATCCATAAATGACACCAACGTCTCCGGCTTTCCAGCCGTAAGTGCGAATGAAAAAACTCGGGATCCACGCCGCCGAACCATACGCGCAAAAGGCAATCATCGCGAAACCGAAATTGTGACAAAGCACGGTGCGGCGGTTTTTCCACAAGTGTGTGACGACCTCGCCAAACGGCACACTGATGCCGGCACCGACCCCTTGGCGTGGCGGCTCGCGCACCAGCAAAAACGCCAGACTGAAAATGATCCCGGCAGCGCCGAGCACCAGAAACACCACCTGCCACGGTCGCACGTCGCCAAACACCGGCAACGTCATCCCGCCCTGCGCGACCGCAAACTGAATCACCAGCCCGCCCACCAGAAACGCAATGCCGGAACCGAGATAAATGCCCATCGAATAAACACTCATGGCGGTGGCGCGCCGTTCGGGCGGAAAATAATCCGCAATCATCGAATACGCGGCCGGTGAAAGCGTTGCCTCCCCCACGCCAACGCCGACGCGAAACAGGAACAGTTGCCAATAGGTGTGCGCGAGGCCGCACAGCGCCGTCATTACGCTCCATACCACCACGCCGGCCGCGATCAAGCCGCGACGACTGCGGCTATCGGCGAGACGCCCCAATGGAATGCCGAGAATGGTGTAAAAAATCGCAAACGAAAAACCCATCAGCAAACTCATCTCGGTATCGCTGATGCCCAGATCTCGGCGAATCGGCCCGACCAGTAAATTGAGAATCTGCCGATCCACGAATGAGAAAACGTAGGCAACCATCAGAATCGCCACCACCGTCCATGGGTAGGCCATCGATGACGATGGTGTATTGGTCGTTGATTTCATGGGGTGCTCCCTGTTGATATAGGGCAATGCGTGAATGCGATGAGTATGACGAGTCTGCGACTCGAATAGGCAATTTGTCCCCGCGATGTCGGCGATCCCGGTTGGTCGTTTCGCAGACGCTTTTGTTGCGCCCGCGTTGGCGGCGAAGGAGATTTTTCAATAGATTTGTGATCTGCCAAAGGGGAATACCTGACACCAGCACCCGCGCGCCGTTCCAGCCACTTTCGCCCGAAACGCCGCACCAGTCAACGACTCTACCATTATTTTTTGACGGCTTGAACGTTTCCCGACTTCCAGGGCAAGACACATTTCGCACCTTGCATTAGACTAAAGGCATGTCCCGAGGCACAGCGAAAAATCCGTGTTGAAGAACTTCATTGGCCGTACCGGATGGGTGGTTGCGTCGCTTGGCTGTGTCATTTTGTTGGCAACGCCCGCGCTTGCCGCCGACGCTTCCATCATTTTGAAAGAAGGTCTCAGCGGCGACGCGGTCTGCACGCGCTGTCATGGCGCTGACGAAAAAAAACCGATCCTGTCGATTCATCGCACACGTCACGGGGTGGCCGGGCAGCCGGGGTGTCAGGCCTGCCATGGTTCGAGCCGCGCGCATGTCAGGCATACGGATGACCCAGCAATGCGTCCCGCACCGGATTTTGTTTTCAGCGGCGTGAACAAATCATCCGCCGACATGCAAAGCCGCACCTGCCTGAATTGTCATGCGACGGGACGGCGGCACCATTGGCCCGGCAGCGCACATCCGGGTAACGACGTGACCTGCGCGTCGTGCCACGAAATCCATCAACCGCAAGACAAAGTGCTTGCGAAAGAAACGCAGCGCGACGTCTGTTTTGCCTGCCACAAAAGTCAGCGCGCTGAAGCGCACTATCTTTCTACCCATCCGCTTGCCGCAGGCAGAATCGCCTGCAGCGATTGCCATAATGCGCACGGCTCAACCGGGCCGAAACTGCTGGTGAAAAATACCGTCAACGAAACTTGCCATACCTGTCACGCGGAAAAGCGCGGGCCGATTTTGTGGGAGCATCCGCCCGCCTCGGACGATTGCAGCAATTGCCACGTGGCGCACGGATCGAACATCGCGCCGTTGCTGAAAGCGCGTCCGCCGTGGCTGTGTCAGGGCTGTCATGGCGGCAGCCCGCATACGTCGCCCGCATTCAGCGGGCGCGGATTGCCGCCTGCCGCAGGCGGCACCGCACCCGCCGTGCAAATGCTGTTGCGCGCATGTTTGAATTGCCATTCCGCCATACACGGCAGCAATCATCCTTCGGGTGCGCGGTTTACGCGCTAATTTACGAGCTAACGCGGCAATGAACCTTGCCCGACAATTTGCCGGATGGCGAAATCGATTTGGCATCACGTCTTCTCGTCGAGGGGCGTTGGGCGCGTGGCTTGGCGTCGCATTGATTGCCACGGCGCAGGCAGCGTCCGAGGCAAATATTTTGCAGGCCGACAATGACCACGACGCGCTCGCCGAACTCACGCGTCCCCAAAGCAAAATCGAGATCGGCGCGGGCGCAGTGAGTGACAGCTCTTTTGCGGTCGGCAATGGCAACGGGCTCGACCGCAAAGGTGCATTTTTCATTGGCGATTTTGATTTGCGCGGCAGTCAATTCAGCTACGGCAACGCCGCCGACGACAAAACGCGCTGGCGAATTGCCGGCACCAATCTGGGATTGAGTTCGCGCAGCCTCAGCGGCGAATACGGTCGGCAAGGCACCTACCGAATTACCTTTGGATATGATGAAATTCCGCGCCGAAATTCTGACAGTTATCACACGCCGTTTCTGGGTGGCGGCTCAGCAAATCTGACATTGCCGACCGGATTCGTGCGCGGTGCCGACACGGCCGCGATGAGTGCGCTCGATGCGAGCTTGCGGCGCGCCGATATTGAATCGAACCGCAAACGTTCCGAAATTGGCATCAGTTATGCACTCGCGCGCGAGTGGGAACTCAAGGCCGGTCTGCGCAATGATGATCGCGCGGGGACGCGGATTCGCGGTGCCGAATTCGGCAGCAATCCCGGCAATGGGCGCGCGATGTTGTTGCCTGAACCCATCAATTCCTCCACCCAATTGCTCGACGCAAGTCTTGCTTATAACAGCGAAGATTTGCGCGCAACCATTGCCTATCACGGCTCGATTTTCAAAAACAATATTGCGTCGCTCATCTGGCAAAACCCGTACACGTCGGCACCCTGGGTCGGCGCGGGCACGCCGCTGCCGGCCAATTTTCCGTTGCCGTTTGGTCAATTGGGTGAAGCGCCGGATAACCAGTTCCATCAAATTTCGCTAAGCGGCACCTATGAATTTTCATCGACCACGCGGCTCACGATGACGGCGACGCGCGGGCGCATGACGCAAAACGAATCGTTTCTGCCGTACACGATCAATCCGGGACTCACCTTTACCGCTTTGCCACGAACGTCGCTCGATGGTGTGGTCGAAACCACTTTCGTCAACGCACGGCTTGGCATGCGACCGATGCGCAATTTGAACATCAGCGCGACGCTTCGCCATGAAGACCGCGACAACCGGTCGCCGCAGTCTGAATTTCTCTACATCGGCGGAGATGTGCAATTGCAGCCACCGCCCAGGGCCAACACCGACCGGATTCGCACCAATCTGCCACGCAGTCGCCGGCAAACGCAAATGACGCTGGACGCGGATTTTCGCCTCACGTCGTCACTCGCGCTGAAAGGCGGATTTGAACATGACGATGTCACACGCACCTTTGCCGAGGTCGAGCACGCCATCGAAAATACCTATCGGATCGAGTTGCGGCAAAGTGGCATGGGTGCCTGGAACACCCGTGCCAGCGTCGCGCATCTTGCGCGGCGCGGCTCGGACTACGTTTACAACCTCCCGTTCCTCGCGAGCTATTCGTCACCCGCCTTTATAGCGGGCATGGCGGCGGCGAACGGCTGCACAATCGCCATTGATTGCATCCGCGCCGGCCCTTTGCAGCGCAAGTTCTACATGGCCGAGCGTGACCGCGACCGCGCTCGTTTCTCGGTCGGTTACACGCCCGATGCGGCGCTTTCATTGCAGGCGCGGTTGGACGTGAATCGCGACCACTATCCGCGCACCATTTATGGTGTGACCGATTCGCGCAATTGGACGGCAAATGCCGAAGCGGCTTACGTGTTCAGCGAATTGATGAGTGCGTCACTTTTCCTGACCATTGACGATCAGCGTCTGCGCGAACGCGGTCGCCAGAATGTGAATCCCGCATTGGCGGGCAATGCCGACGCCGATTGGTGGAATCAATTGACCGACAAGACCGTGTCGGTGGGATTTGGCGTGCGGCGTCATGGCCTGTTGGGCGGCAAGCTCGAACTCAACGCGGACGCGATTGCGGTGCGCGGCCGCACGCCGATTTCCACCCGTGTCGGCCCGGCCGTCACACCGGCGCAGAATCCGCCGACGGCATTGCCGGATTTAACGGCGCGCTCGGATAATCTGAATCTGGCTGCGCGTTACGCGGTGGATCGACGCAGCGCGATTCGCCTCAATTATTTTTTCCGGCGGCTCGATGGTGCCGATTGGGCACTGCAAAATGTGGCGGCGACCACACTGGCGAACGTGATTGGCACCCGCGAGATCCCGGCGCGCGCAACGGTTCACGGCATTGGCGTTTCGTTCATTCGCGCCTTCCGATAATGGGTCAATGTGCTTCAGGATTTTCCGCATTGCGTCCCATACGGCGTAATCGTTCCGGGCGGCGCGGGTTTCGGATTGGCCGCGCGGATTTTTTCGGCCTCGCGGCGGCGCAATTCTGCCTCGCCATTGTTGCCGGTGGCGGTCAACGCGACCGCGAATTTTTCAAGCGCATCGGCGACCAGTTGCGGCGATGACTTGAGACGCGCTTCGCGCTCAATCACCGGCATCAATTGCATGAAATATCCCGCCGCGACCGCGTATTTTTTTTGCGCGCCATTGAGCGCCGCCAATTCATGGAGCGCGTTGAATGGTGATGCACCGGCCATCGCCGCCATCTCGCGGGCGCGCAGCAGATATTTTTCCGCTTCCTCAAATTGGCAAAGCGCACCCATCGCCCGTCCGTACTCAAGCTGCATGGTGCTGCGGGTGGCTGCGTCGCGCGGCAGGTCGGCGTGGTTTATCGCCTGCGCATACTGGCCAGCCGCCGATTCCCAATCGCCACGGATTTTTGCCGCCGTGGCGCGCTGCAAATATTCGTCGAGCTCCAGATCGGCCGCGCCGGTGCCACCATTAAAAAACGGCACCATCAGCAGCCATCCCAGCGTTGCCACCAGCATCGGCCGGATACGGATACGGGATCGGATACGGACACGGAGGCGTAGAAAGTTGAAATCGTGCATGAGGCCTTGACCGGATTGATTGCCTGAATAGTGTGCCGGGGGTCATACCGATGTCAACCTTGCGGCGCGACCGCCGTTCCCGGCCCGGTTTTTCCCGGTGAAGACGGCCAATTGTAAAGAGTTGTTTCTTTCGTTGCATTGGCGCACGGGAGACAATTTCGCGCCTTCGCCTGAACGGTTTCGGTCTGGCCATAAAAAATCGAACAAAAGGCCGATCACCCGTGCGACACGATTGTTGGCACTTCATCGCGTTTTGTTCACTTTCTAAACTTCGCCGCCCCGTTACGATTGCAACATTGGCAATTCCTGCCAATCAACGAATGCGGTCCGACGACCGCTTGATGCAAGGCGGAGACAATCATGATTGGAAGCAAAAAAATTTACATTGAATGCCGGCAAAATGTTCGCGGCGTTTTCCTTGGCCATCGCGATGGCAACCGTCACCGCCACCGCCACCGCAACCGAATTGCCCGACGACAAGCTGGCCGCGCTGAAATGTGGCGACAACGCCAGCGAATCCTGCTGCCAGCGCTGGGTGGATACGGTCATCACCGCCGCGCGCGCGGAATCCGATCCGGCCAGCATGCTGAGCGTGCTGCCGCGCCGAATTGACCGCTGGATGATCATCGAGAAGCGAACCTACTGCGCGGTCAAAAAAGACATCGAAAGCCGCGCCCGTCAGTGGCTGCCACTCGCCGCCAAATAGCCTCGCACCGGCGAAAACTCGATTGCAAATGAAACAGGGGGATCAAACATCGGATGCCGGAATGGCAGAACTGACTGAGGCTTTCGTCAACAACCCTAGTGTCGTGCTTGGCAATTTCAGGAACATAAAAACGCGTCTTTTTGCGCCATACGGCGTCGCAAATCTTCGTGATAGTCAACGCTATCACTGCGGTTTGCTCCTTGTCTGGCCCAAAAATCCATCGTTTTTATTTGTTCCAGAAATTGCCAAGCA
>JANLQC010000588.1:0-2665 GCA_031367575.1 Betaproteobacteria bacterium
GATTTCCTTCGGCGGCTTTCTCGGCATCGGCAAAGCGCATTGCGCGGCACCCCTGAAGGCATTGCATCATGACAGCGAGCGGTATCAATCATGTGCGTGGCAAATGTGCGGGCATTTTGTAACCGGAATCACTATTGATGAAAGTTGAATTCACATGAAAAAATGCGCCGCTCTTCTGTTGTCAATCTGGCTTTGCGCCCCATTCGCGTCAGCCAATACGTTCACCACCGACCTGACGGATTTATGGTGGAACGAAAATGAGTCCGGCTGGGGAGTGACCGCCACGCATCAGCGGGATATTGTCTTTTTGACTTTCTTTGTCTATGGGCCTGACAACCGGCCCACGTTCTATACGGCAACAACCACCTTTACCGGCCAGTCGGGATCGGGCGCACTGATTTTTTCCGGCCCCATGCATCAGACCAACGGCCCTTGGTTCGGCAGCGTTTTCAATCCCAACCTGGTATCGGTGAGACAAGTCGGTACGGCGACTTTTACCGCGTTCGTTGATGCGGCGACACTGACCTACAGCGTTGATGGCGTACCGGTGACGAAGGCGCTGACGCGCCAGACTTTTCGAAACAACGATCTGACAGGAAGCTACGCAGGCGTTTTCAGGGAGACTTCCGCGTCATGTACCAACCCGGCCAACAACGGGACAGTCGAAAGCACGGTCGGTGTTTCGATCACCAATGGCGCAACGACGCTCGCCATCACCACCAATGAAAACGGATCGATCTGCAATTACAGCGGGAATTATCGCCAGAGTGGCCGGATGGGTTCGTCCACCGGCACTTATACCTGCGCGGGACTCACGGGTGCCTATGACATGATCGAAATCGAGGCGAACCCGTCGGGAATTACCGCGAGATACACCGCGCAGGACAATTTCTGTTCGCAGATCAGCGGACGATTTGCCGTGGTGAAACGCTAATTCGTTGCTGAATCCATGCAGGCTGGCGGCAAACATGGTTGCTGGTGCCCACCGCCAAACTGTTCGCTGTATTTAACCGGTAGGTGCGCTACCGAACGGACGACTCGCGCGGCGCGACATATGCTGCACTGGTGAAATGCGGTGATGTTTGCCATTGACACTTTATTGACATGTTTTTCGACCCGTTGTTGGTAGGGTCGCCAAAAAAATCGCAAGATTTAGCAAGGAATCAAATGAATCATTCCTCACTTCGACTTCGCGCGCTGATCCTTATCGCCGGGGTTGCCGTTTCCGTAATCAGTGGCGGTGCCAGTGCGGATCCGCCATCGCGCGTCGCCCGACTCGGCTATGCCTCGGGAAATATCAGCTTCTCGCCGGCCGGCGAAGACGATTGGGTGCAGGCGCGCATTAATCGGCCGCTCACCACCGGCGATCGGCTTTGGACCGAGTCGCGTTCGCGCGCCGAAATCCAGATTGGCGGCGCGGTGATTCGCATGAGCGCCCAGACCGGTATTTCCATTCTCAATCTCGACGATCAAATCGTTCAACTGCAATTGACGCAGGGCACATTGAATGTTCGAGTGCGACGTCTTGATCGCAATCAGGCATTTGAAGTCGATACGCCGAATCTTGCCTTTACGCTGCGCCAGCCGGGCGAATACCGCATTGAGGTCGATCCCGATGGCAATGCCACCGAGATCTATGTGCGGCGCGGACAGGGCGAAGCGTACGGCGAGGGTGCGGCATACGTTGTCGATTCGCGGCAATCATTTCGCTTCAGCGGAATCGGCTTGCGTGAATACGATTACATCGCTCAGCCGCGCGCCGATGAATTTGATCGCTGGGCGACTGATCGGGATCGCCGCTATGACAACTCCGCCTCAGCCCGATATGTTTCGCAGGACGTGGTGGGTTATGAGGATCTCGACACGAACGGAACATGGCGCAGCGATGCAACGTGGGGCAACGTCTGGTATCCAAACCGGGTAGCCGCCGGTTGGGCACCATACCGTGACGGACATTGGGCCTGGATTGACCCGTGGGGCTGGACCTGGATCGACGACGCGCCGTGGGGCTATGCGGTATCGCACTACGGTCGATGGACCAATTTCGGCGGAAACTGGGGATGGGTGCCCGGCCCGTCGCGCAGCCGCGCGTACTACGCGCCGGCGCTGGTTGCATTCGTCGGCGGCAGCAATTTTCAGCTCACCATTTCGAGTGGCAATGTCGGCGGCGTGGCGTGGTTCCCGCTGGCACCGCGCGACGTTTATCGTCCCGCCTATAACGTGAGCCGCAGCTATTTTGAAAACATCAATCGCGGCAATACCGTGATCAACACCACCATCATCAACAACACCTACAACAATTCAAATGTGACCAACGTGATCTATGCCAATCGCCAGGTGGCGGGTGCCGTGATCGCGATGCCGACCACCGCTTTCGTTCAGTCGCAACAGGCATCAAGGGCGGGTGTGCGCGTGGCCGCCGATACCATTGTCAATGCGCCGATCGCGTTTGTCCCGCAAGTGGCACCAACGGTTCGCAGCGTTCACGGCGCGGCCGCGCAAGGTGGCCGACCCCCGGAGCGCGCATTCGAACGTCGGGTGGTGGCCCGCACCGCGCCCGCACCGGCACACGCCGGATTCGCGGCCCAACAACTGCAGTTGAGCGCGCAGCCAGGCCGGCCGCTCGATACCAACGCACGTCGCGAATTAAAGCCGGTTGCCGCCG
>JANLQC010000589.1:0-3062 GCA_031367575.1 Betaproteobacteria bacterium
GCTGTCGGACAGTGTTGGCCGCAAGCCCGTCATGTTGTGTGGCCTGAGCGTTTTTTTGATCGGCACCATCGGCTGCGCGTTGTCCACCACCATCGGCCAGTTGCTTTTTTCCGCGCCATGCAGGGTGCCTCGGTCGGTGCCGGGATGGTTGTCGGGCGCGCGATGATCCGCGATCTATTCACCGACGCTGACGCGCAGCGCCTGATGTCGATGGTGACGATGTGGTTTGGGCTGGCACCGACCGTGGCACCGATCATCGGCGGATTTCTGTTTTCCACTTTCGGCTGGCACTCGGCATGGGATCGATGATGTTGGCCGGGCTATTGTGCTGGAACGCCTATCGCAGGCTTGCGAGATGCGCCTGAACGGGCACCAAGCGCGCGCAACGTGCGCAGGGAGCTGAAAAGTTCTAAGCCTGCTGCCTGCAATACGTTTCTTTGGTCATTACCAGCAACACCAGCGCAAGCACGCCCCACAGCAACAGCATCGAAAAACCCTGCTGATAAGACGCGAAATCGAACACGCGTTTGCCATCAATGAGCGCGCCGTGCCAATGGCGATCCAGAATGATGCCGACCAGCGGTTGCATGATCATCGGGCCGATGATGACGCCCATGTTGCTGATGCCTGACACGGTTCCCGACAGCCGCGCCGGCCCGGATTCCTTGGCGAATGCAAAGCTGACAATGAAGCAGCCGCTGAAAAAACCGATGGCCATCAGCAGTGCCGCAAGAACGGCATACGGCCAATCCTGCACATAAATCAGCGCGGACCACAACGCCATCGAGACGATGAGTCCGCCGATATATAGCGGCTTGCGGCGACCGATGCGGTTCGATGCCGCGCCGTATGCGATGCTGCCCAACGCAAATGCCACCATCATCACCGAGCATAGTGCGGCGGCAGCGGTCGGCGAGACGCGATAGTGGGTGGTCAGAAATGGCACACCCCAGAGTCCGGCAAACGTCAGCACCATCGAACAGGCGGCACCGGGAATGAAAAATAGCAGTACCACATTGCGATTGCGCAAAATCTCCTTCAGGTCGTCGCGCAATCGCGATTGGTGCGCGTTGCCATGTGTGCCATGTGTACCATGGGCACCTTCAAAGTAACTCAGGTAACCGCGCTCAGCGGGGTCATCGCGCACGCTAATCCAGATTGCGACGGCGACAAAACAGGTGAGCGCCGCCACCGCCCACATCACGCCGCGCCAACCGAATTCATTCACCAGCAATCGCAATGGCGCGCCCGCAAACACGGCACCCAGCACACCAACCGCAATCGCAACGCCGGAGGTGAACGCGTAATGCCGTGGCGGCATCCAGTGCGCGGCCAATTTCAGCATGCACACAAACGCAACGCCGACCGACGCGCCGATCAACAAGCGGCCAAGACTTGCCGCGCCGGCATCCTGCGCCATCGCAAATAAAGCCGTACCGATCGCGGCGACAACGGCACCCGCCGTCAACAGTCGCCTTGGGCCGAGGCGATCCGCCAGAATGCCTGTGGGAATTTGCATCGCCACATAGCTTTAAAAATAAAACGCCGACAGGTTCCCCAGCCCCGCCGCCGTGAGCGTAAACGCGTCCGTGAGTTCCGCCGTGATGACAGCGGGTGAGACGCGTTGATAAAAACCGATGAAGTACAACGCCGCGCCAAGCCCCCACATTGTCCAGGCGACAACGGCGGGCGGGTAATTTTTGGGCGCGTTTTGCGAAATCATCGGTTGAGCAATGGTGCGCATTTTCAGGCTAAAAACCCTCAAACGCCGCGCCAGTGCAAGAGTTTCAGTCGGAAGTCGGGAATGTTGGCATGCGCGCAAATTGTCGAACTACACTTGTTCCCAAGGCAGGCCCGCTTTGCGCCATCCGCCGAGCTTGCCGCGTTGATGCAGGTCATCCAGATCGCCTTCAAATCCTTCCAGCACGTTGAACACGCGCGTAAAACCCGCCGCTTCCAGTGCCAGCCCGGCATCGACTGATCGATTGCCGCTGCGGCAAACCAGCACCACGGGCCGGTGGGTCGAATGTCCCACCGCCTTTTTAACCTGGCCGACGAAATGCGGATTGATGTCCCAGTCCGGCCCGTCGTTCCACGGAATCAACATCGCGCCCACCGGGTGGCCGACAAACAGAAATTCCATTTCGCTGCGGCAATCGACAAACACTGCGGTCGGTTCTTTTTTCAGGAAGTCAAAGGCTTGCGGCGGGGAGAGATGGTCCATGATTTTTCCGGTGTCTGGTTTTGAACGTGTGGCGGCAGGTCGTCAATCGGGTTTGATCATCGATTATAGCGAGGCCGCCATCGGGCATTTCCATCAGTGAGATAATCGCTTATCAATTTACAAGAGTGAATCCATGAACGCCCCCGACGCCTTTCTCGCACTCGACAACCTCATTGCCGCCCACGCCGACCGCCTCAACGAACAAGTGATTGGGTGGCGGCGCGATCTGCACGCGAACCCGGAATTGGGCAATCGCGAATTCCGTACCGGCAAATTGGTGGCCGATCATTTGAAGTTGCTCGGTTTCGATGACGTCAAGGAAAAGGTCGCGTATACCGGCGTTATCGGTATTCTCAAAGGCGGCAAGCCAGGCCCGTGCGTGGCATTGCGCGCCGACATGGACGGCCTGCCGGTCACCGAAGAGACCGATGTGCCGTTCAAAAGTATGGCGCGTACGCAGTGGAATGGCGTGGAGTCCGGCGTCATGCACGCCTGCGGTCACGACACGCACGTTGCGATTCTGATGGGGGTCGCGCAAATTCTCGCCAGCCTTCGTGCCGAGATTTGCGGCACCGTCAAATTCATTTTCCAGCCGGCCGAAGAAATGCCGCCTGCGGGCGAAGAGGGCGGCGCGCAGTTGATGATCAAGGAAGGTTGCATGGAAAACCCGCATGTCGATGCGATTTTCGGGTTGCACATCACCTCCAAAATGCATGCGGGCAAGATCGGCTTTCGCCCGGGCCCGTTCATGGCGAGTGCGGACACGTTCCGCATCTTCGTGCGCGGCAATCAAACGCATGGCGCGCAGCCCTGGAGTGGCGTCGATCCGATCGTGGTC
>JANLQC010000132.1:0-10667 GCA_031367575.1 Betaproteobacteria bacterium
GATGGCGCTGGCGGATCGCCACCATGGCGCGCGCCGCTACGACGCGTTGATCGCCATTGGCGCGGTGATCCGCGGCGAGACATATCATTTTGAAATCGTTTCAAACGAAAGCTGTCGCGGCGTGATGGACGTGATGCTGGAAACCGGTGTGCCGATTGCCAACGGCATTTTGACGGTAAACACCGATGCCGAAGCCGACGCGCGCGTCGCGGAAAAGGGTGCAGACTGTGCGCTCGCTGCGGTCGAAATGGCGCATACACTGAATGCCATTGCCGCATTGGCCAAGGATGCAAAATGAAAAGTGCCCGCCGCCGCTCACGCGAATTCGCGTTGCAAGCACTCTATCAATGGCAACTGGCCGGGCAGGATCTCACTGACATCGAAAAGCAATATGCGCTTGCCGAGGGTTTTGACAAAGCCGACGCGAAACTTTTTTCGTTGCTGACGAGTGGCGTGATCAAGCATCACGATGCGCTGCGCGAGTCTTTGGCCCCGTATCTTGATCGTGTCTGGAATGAAGTGAGTCCGATCGAGCGGGCCGTGTTGCTGATTGCCGCCCATGAATTGAATGCGATGGCTGAGACGCCGTATCGGGTCATCATCAACGAAGCGATCGAACTCGCAAAATCGTTCGGCGGCACCGATGGCCACAAGTACGTGAACGGCGTGCTGGATAAATTCGCCGCGCATGCGCGTGCGCCGGAACTGTCGGCTCATGCCGAAAATCCCGCATTGAGCATGAAGCCGAAAGTCGCGCGCAAACTGCCAACGGTGGTAACGAAACCTCGGCGCGTCGCAAAAGTGCCGACTACCGTGACCACCAAGTCAACCGCCAAGACCTGACCGCGCCGGGCAACCATCATGACGCCCGAGTTTGACCTGATCGCAAAATACTTCACGCGGCCGGCAAAAAATGCGGCGCTCGGCGTCGGCGATGATTGCGCGCTGGTAAACGTCACGCGCGGCTGCGAGCTGGCGATTTCGACCGATACGCTGTTGTCCGGCGTACATTTTTTTGCCGATGCCGATCCGTTCAAGCTTGGTCACAAGGCGCTTGCGGCCAATCTCTCGGATCTGGCGGCGATGGGCGCCATACCGCGCTACGTGACGCTGGCGCTGACGTTGCCGTCCATCGACGCGACATGGCTGGAGGCATTTTCGCGGGGGTTTTTTGCGCTCGCCAATGCGGCTGGCGTCGAACTGATTGGCGGCGATACCACGCGCGGCCCGCTGTCGATGACGCTCACGGTGCTCGGCGAAGTCGACGCCGGCAAGGCGCTGCGGCGTGACCGTGCGCGAACGGATGACGATATCTGGGTGTCCGGTACGCTCGGTGATGCGGCGTTGGCGCTAAGGCACTTGCGGAAAGAAATCGTCTTGTCGTCCGGCCATGTCGAACCCGTGCTGTCACGTTTGCACATGCCCACGCCGCGCAATTCGCTCGGTGTGGCGCTGCTCGAATGCGCGGAAGCCGCCATCGATGTTTCCGACGGCCTGATCGCGGATCTGGGACATATTTGCGAACGTTCCTCGCTCGCGGCAACATTGGCGTGGGCGTTGGTGCCGCAATCACCTGCGCTGATGTCGGCGCCGTTGGCGTTGCGGCAAGCCTGCGCGTTGGCGGGCGGCGATGATTACGAACTCTGTTTTACCGCAAACGAAAATCAGCGCGCAGCAATTGAAGCAGTTTCCGCATCATGTGGTATTGCATTGACGCGGATTGGAAAAATGCAAGCGGGACAACCAGAGGTGACGGTGGATGATGAACACGGCGCACCGATAAAAATTGCCGCCGCCGGGTTTGATCATTTCAAACGATGAAGCCCGCCCGCCCCGACAACAAGTTTCTGTTCGCGCACCCCGCCCATTTTCTGGCGTTCGGTTTCGGCGCAGGTCTGATGCCGCGTGCGCCGGGAACCTGGGGCACATTGGTGGCATTGCCGATTTTCGCATTTGCCCAAATGGGTGGGACATTTTCGGTGTTGGTGGTGGCGGCGATTTTTTTTGTTGTGGGTATCTGGGCCTCAGGCGTGGCGGGCCGCGCGCTCGGCGTTGCCGATCATGGCGGCATCGTCATCGATGAAATCGCGGCCTTTCTGCTGGTGCTCGCGCTTACACCCGCGGCCATTGGGTGGTGGCTCACTGCATTTGTCCTGTTTCGGATATTTGATATTTTCAAACCATGGCCGATACGCTGGGCGGATCGAAACATCAAGGGCGGGTTCGGTGTGATGTTTGATGATTTGCTCGCCGCCGTTTTTGCGATTGCGGGAATTTTTCTGCTGCGGGTGTTGTCGAATGCGGTGTTTTGAAAACTATTGAGAAGGCAAACATGAATCAACAATCCTCATGGCCCTACCCAACGCTGTTCGCGCATCGTGGCGGCGGCATGCACGCGCCCGAGAATACGCTTGCCGCAGTCAGAACCGGCCACGCCTTCAACTACACCGCCTTCGAGTTCGACGTAAAACTGAGCGGCGATGCGGTGGCGATGCTGATGCACGATTCCACGCTGGAGCGCACCACCAATGGGTGCGGAAACGTCGCCGACAAATCAGTCGCGGAACTGGAATTGCTGGACGCCGGCACCTGGCACAGCGACGTCTTTCGCGCGGAACCGCCGCCGCGATTTTCCGCTGTCGCCGCTTACCTGCACGCACATGGGCTGATGGCAAACGTCGAAATCAAACCGAGTGAGCAGCGCGAAACTGAAACCGGAAAAATCGTTGCCGAAATGTGCGATGAAATCTGGCGCGACCGCATTGTCAAACCATTGATCTCGTCATTCAGCGTGGACGCATTGCGCGCCGCGCACGCCGCCGTGCCGGCATTGCCAATGGGTTTGCTGGTGAAGATTGCCGGTGCCGAGCATCTGCCGCTGCTGCATGAGCTCGGTTGCGTATCGATCCATTGCAATCATCTGCACATCACGCCCGATTTGGTGCGGATGTTCCATCAACACGGCTATCGCGTGTTGACTTACACCGTCAATCGTGTCGAACAAATCAATACACTTCTCGCCTTCGGTGTGGATGGCGTGTTCACCGATCAACTTGAAATGATGGCGAAAGAGTTTCCGGAACTGCTGAGCGATGGCGGCCACCCGATGCGCGATCCAATGAGCGTTGAAGACAATTGGCGTGCAGCGCCGCCACCCATGCCCTAAGGGCATGCTGAAATTCTTGCCAACAATTGTGCTCGCGCTCATCGCGCAGCACTTCTCCCTTCTCAAAGGGAGATTGAGAGGGATTTGCAGAGGTTGCGCCAGGTAGGAATATTCGCGCGTGCAGGCGGGCGATGAATCGAAACGCGCGGCGATCGGCCGATCTGAAATCAGAAATTCCTGACGGATTCCGAGCTAATTGCCCTGAGTTACGCCATGTTTTTCCACCCAAACTTGAAGAAGCATTGCTAAATCCATGATTTCGTGGTAATTGTGTCGCTTAATCTGGATGCAATCTATGCCCGCACCAACTGCGGCGCTTGGGTCTTCGCTCAGGTCTTCAATGGGTTATTGAAAATCATGCCTCGTATCACGGTCTTCAATCAAAAAGGGGGCGTTGGTAAAACGACCACCGCGCTCAATCTTGCGGCCGCCCTCGCCCGCGCCGGTGAAGCGCCGCTGGCGATTGATCTCGATCCTCAGGCGCATCTATCGAGCCTGAGCGGCCTCGACGTGGCCGGAAGTGACGCGAGTGTCTACGCATTCTTTCGCGACAACAAGCCACTTGCCGATCTGGTCCGACAAACCGGGCGCAACTGGAGTCTGATTCCCGCGCATTTGGAGCTCGCCAAAGTCGATACCCAATTCGGCAAGGGCCCGAACGTGCTCAATCGTTTGAAGCTCGCGCTGATTCGTGAAAATCTGAATGGGGTGCGGCCGGTCATCATCGATTGCTGTCCGTTGCTGGGCGTGCTTTCGCTCTCCGCCATTTTTGCCGCGGACAAAGTGCTGGTGCCGGTGTCGGCCGACTATCTGGCGGTGAAAGGTGCGATGCAAGTCGAGAAAACCCTGAACGCGCTTGGCCCGGTAATGAAAAAACGCATCGAGCGCCGCTACGTCATCACGCGCTTTGATTCGCGCCGCAAAATGTCGTGGGATATCGACACCGCGTTTCGCGCGCATTTTGGACTGGACGTTTGCGAAACGCGCATTGCCGAAAGTGTTTCGATTGCGGAAAGTCCGTTCGCCGAAACCGACGTCTTCGCGCACGCGCCCGACAGCCGTGGTGCGCAGGACTATCAGGCGCTTTATGAGGAACTCAAGGCCAACGATTTTCTGGCGTTGGCGGCATGAAGCGATAACACGCTCAACCGTTACTTGTCTTTTCCCATAATCAGCGAAATCGCGCCTTCCAAATCGGTGCCATCGCCGCGTGGCAATTCATCGACCACTTTGCATTCGAGGATCGTGCAGCGGTGATACATCTGCCGCAGCTTCGCTTCCGCCTGCGCCTGATCGATACCCTGAATGACCAGACCATCCACGGTCATTCCCGCGCCGGTCTGAATGCGAAAGCCGAATTTTTGCATGCGCGGAGTTTAGCCTGATTTTGTTTTTCGCGAAGCGGCAGCGGCGATTGGCCAGCATCGCCATATGATCCATGGATTGCTATCATTGCATTCATTGCCATTGACAATGACCATTTTTCGATGAAAACCTCATGAACCTGCGCGATTTGCGGTACCTCGTTGCCCTTGCCGACCACAAGCATTTTGGCCGCGCGGCCAAAGCGAGTTTTGTCTCGCAGCCGACGCTTTCCACGCAACTTAAAAAGCTGGAAGGCGAAATCGGCATGGCGTTGATTGAGCGCAATCCGCGCAATGTCATGCTCACCGAAGTCGGCGAGGCGGTGGTGGCGAAAGCGCGCGTCATTTTGCGCGAGGCCGACGAAATCAAGGCGATTGCGCGGCGCGCGAAGGATCCCGAATCCGGCAGCGTGCGCCTCGGCATTTTTCCGACGCTGGGCCCTTACCTGCTGCCGCATGTGGTGCCGAAAATTGTCGCCCGCTTTCCCAAACTGGAATTGATCCTGATTGAGGAAAAAACCGAAGTTCTGTTGAAAAAATTGCATGATGGCGAACTCGATGCCGCCGTGCTGGCGCTGCCGATTCACGATGACACGCTGCACGCGGAATTCTTGTTTGAAGAGACTTTTGTATTGGCGCTGAACAAGCAGCATCGACTGGCCAAATCAAGGCGCGTGACACTCGCCGACCTGACCGATGAGCGTCTGCTGCTGCTCGATGATGGCCACTGTCTGCGCGATCAGGCGCTGGAGGTGTGCCGGATTGCAGGTGCCGGTGAGCGCGCCGGATTTCGCGCCACCAGTCTGGAAACACTGCGGCACATGGTGAGTGCCAACGTCGGATTGACGCTGATGCCGGCACTTTCCGTGCATGCGCCGGCACCACCTTCACCCAACGTCGTGCTGATTCCTTTCGCCGCACCGGCACCGCACCGCCGCATCGCCATGATCTGGCGGCGCACGTCGGCCCTGGCGGCGTTTTTGCACCAACTGGTTCCGACGATGAAACAGATTCCGGCCGGGCTGCTGAAGTCGCCGCAATGAACGCTATTTGACCGTCACCCAATGCAAATCCAGCACATTGTTCGGCCGGTGCAGCACCGTGATATTTTTGCGTGATGCCCACGGAATCATCTGCCGGTGCAGCGGAATCACGTGTACTTCGTCGTGCATGATTTTCACGCTTTGATTGATCATGTTCTGGCGTTCGGCGAGGTTCATCTCGCCTTCGAGCTTGTCTATCAGGAGATCGAGTTCGGGTATCTTCGCGTCGCCGTAGTTTGAATCGCCCGAACCCTTGCCGTCGCGGCTGTGAAGTACGGGTTTCAGCGTGAAAATCGCATCGGTGGCACCGCCGCCCCAACCGGCCAGGAAGGCGCTGGTGTCACGGTTTTGTACCTTGGGAAAAAAGTTTGCCTTGGTCATTGATTCCACGCGCACCGTGAGGCCGATTTTTGCCCACATGGCGGCAATGGCGACGCAGATTTTTTCATCGTTCACATAACGATCATTGGGGCAATGCAACGTGAACGCGAAGCCATTGGCGTAGCCCGCTTCGGCCAACAGTCTTTTCGCTTTCGCGAGGTCGAACGGATAACGGCGATCCAATTCCAACGGCACACCGGCGGCAGGCCCGGCCGCCAGCGGGATCGCCGTGGGAATCGACAAGCCGCGCATCACGGAGGATTTCAGCGCCTCGATATCGATTGCCTGATAAAGCGCCAGGCGGACGCGCTTATCCTTGAACGGATTTTTGCCTTTCACATCCGAGTAGAGCAATTCGTTGCGCGCCTGATCGGTGCCGATATAAATCAGCCGCTGCTCCTGACCCTCCCAGATTTTCACGTCAGGGTCGTTGCGCAGCCGCAGCACGTCTTGCACGGAAGGGTCGAGCACGAAATCGATCTCGCCGGATTTGAGCGCCGCCATGCGCGTGGCAGCGTTGGAGATCGGGCGATAGTCGATGGTATCGATATTTCCCGTGTATTGCCCGGCTTTGATGCCCCACCAATCGGGATTTTTCTTGTGCAGGATCTTGATGCCCTGCTCCCAGATCACCAGCTTGTACGGCCCGGTACCCATCGCGTTGCGGGTGGCGAAGGATTCTTCCTTCTTGATGTAATCGAGCGGTTTCACGACGCCATTTTTCTCGCACCACGCCTTGCTCATGATCATGATGTTGATGATGGAGTCGAGCATCACCGGGTTCGGCACCGGCGTGGTGAATTCGACGGTGTAGTCGTCGATTTTTTTGGCGATGCCGGACTGCGTGGAATAGAGCCGAAACGTGACCGTGGATTCGCGGGCGCGATTGAACGAGAACACGACATCGTCGGCCGTGAACGGTGTGCCGTCGTGAAACTTCACGCCTTGACGCAGTTTGAACACCCAGGTGAGCGGGCCGGTATTGGTCCACGACACGGCCAATGCGGGCACATGCTTGGAAAATGTTTGCCGGTCGCGATTGGCCAGATATTCGTAGGCAAGATTGTTGAGGCCGTTGTTGAAGGTCTCGTTCTGGCTATGCGGATCCAGCGTGGCGGCATCGCCCTGGGTAGACCAGCGGAAGTTTTTGGCCATTGATGCGTTGGAGGCGAGTGCGAAAATCAGGCCTGCCAATAGCGTGCGAAATAACATTGATGCCTCCGGGATCATTCATTGGTGGTGTCATCCTGAGCGACGCGAAGGATCTCGTCGCGAACAGATCTTTCGCGTCGCTCAGGATGTCACTATTTTTCTGCAGGGATTGGAAAACGCGTCACATCTTGATCCAGCAAATCTCCAGCCAATTATCTGCCCGATGGATCACATTCACCGTCGCCTTCGCCGCCCACGGAATCACCTGTAAATGCAGCGGAATATGCAGCACCTGGTCGTGGTGCATCTGCATCGCCTTGTTGATCATGGCCTGGCGCTTTGGCATGTCCATTTCACCTTCGGCGCTTTCGATCAGTTTGTCGAGTTCGGCAATTTTGTAATTGCCCCAGTTGTATTCGCCTGCCCCCTGATCATTGCGGCTATGCAACACCGGCTTCAAGGTGAAGATCGCATCGGTGGTGGCACCGCCCCAGCCGAGCAGGTACATGCTGGTATCGAGCTTCTGCACTTTCGGAAAATAATTCGCCTTCGGAATTGCCGCCACATTCACTTTCACACCGATCTTCGACCACATCGCGGCCAGTGCCACGCAGATTTTTTCGTCGTTGAGGTAGCGGTCATTCGGGCAATCGAGCGTGACCTCGAAGCCATTCGGGTATCCGGCTTCTGTCAATAATTTTTTCGCCGCCGCGACATCAAAGGGATAGCGCGTGTCCATCGAGGCGGGAATCCCGGCGGCAGCGGGATTTGAAACGTTGATCGCGGTCGGCACCGACAACCCGCGCATCACCGACTTCTTGATGGCGTCGACATCGGCCGACTGATACAGCGCCTGGCGCACACGTTTGTCCTTGAACGGGTTTTTGCCTTTCACGCTGGAATAAAGCAATTGTTCGCGCGCCTGATCCATGCCGATGAAAATCACGCGGTTTTCGCGGCCTTCATAGACTTTCAATGACTTTTCCTGCTTGAGTTTTTCGATATCCTGCAGCGGCGGATCGAGAATGAAATCGACATCGCCTGTCAGTAGCGCGGCAACACGAGTTTGCGGTGATTTGATCGGCGAATAAATCACTTCATCGACATTGCCGATAAAGCGTTTTTCCTTGATGCCCCACCAGTTGGGATTTTTCTTCAACACCGTTTTCACATCCGGCTCGCGCGACACCAGCATGAACGGGCCGGTGCCCATCGCGTGGCGGATCGCGTAGGTCTCTTCCTTGTTCTTGAAATCCTGCGGCTTCTCGACTTTGTTTTTCTCGCTCCACGCCTTGCTCATCATGAAAATATTTCCGGCGCTGGCCATGTCCAGCATCACCGGATTTGGCACCGGGGTGGTCAATTCAACCGTGTAGTCGTCGATCTTTTTCGGCTTGCCCATCGCGACACCGTAAACTTTCATGTTTGAGGTGTCGGACTGAACGCGAAGCAGTGAAAACACCACATCGTCGGCGGTAAATTTGGAGCCGTCGTGCCAGGTCACGCCTTGGCGCAGCTTGAATACCCACACCGTGGGCGACGTCTGTTTCCACTCGGTGGCGAGGCCCGCGATCGGCTTCATGTTTTTGTCGCGTACCAGCAATTGTTCATAGATTTGGCCGTTGAACTGGTTGTTGAACGATTCGTTTTGCGCGTGCGGATCGTGAGTGGCAATGTCACCCTGGCTCGCCCATCGGAATGTCTTTGCGTCAGCATCGGGCACGCTTAACGCGGCACCCACCGCCAGCGCGGTAACAACAAAAGCGCTAAAAATTGGCTTCATTCTTGAATCCTCAATGGAAAAGTGTTGCGACGCAGAATCATAGCGGAATCCGTATCAGGAAGATTATTTGATACCCTTGCAACATGAAACCATTGCCGCCCGCCACGCTTCGCTACCGCATCCAGCCAAAAAACCCCGCCGCGCATTTGTATGAAGTAACCGTCAACATACTAGACCCTGCGCCTGCCGGCCAGCAATTCATGCTGCCAACGTGGATTCCCGGCAGCTACATGATTCGCGAATTCGCGCGCCATGTGGTCAGCATTCGTGCCGAGGCCGGTGACAGGGTGATTGGATTGAGGAAGATCGACAAATCCACCTGGCAATGCGATGCCGTCAGCGAACCGCTTTCGCTTACCTATGAAATCTACGCCTGGGATTTATCGGTGCGCGGCGCGCATCTGGACGAGACCCATGGATTTTTCAATGGTGCCTGCGTGTTTTTGCTGCCGGTCGGATTTGAGAACGCCGCGTGCGACGTTGAAATAGTCGCGCCGGCAGGAGAGAAATATGCGGCGTGGCGAATTGCCACTTCGCTCTGCCAAAGTCAAGCACTGGTGCGGCCTGCGGGCCGAAATGCCTTTGAAACGCGCGCCAATGCTAGTGTTATTCCGTTTTCACCCAGGTTATTTGGTCATTTTACCGCCGCGAATTACGACGAACTAATCGATCATCCGGTCGAGATGGGGTCATTTACCCACGCCACGTTTGACGCTTGCGGCATTGCGCATCACATCGCGATCACCGGCCGGCATCGCGCAGACATGGGTCGTCTTTGCGCCGACCTGAAGAAGATTTGTGAAACGCAGATTCGTTTGTTTGAACCTGACACGGCCAAGCCGCCAATGGCGGAGTACTGGTTTCTTGTCATGGCCGTTGACGACGGCTACGGCGGACTTGAGCACCGCGCGTCCACCGCGCTGATTTGCAATCGCGATAATCTGCCGCTTCCGATCCAGGCGAGCGAGAAAAAAATCAGCGATGGCTATCGGCGTTTTCTCGGCCTCGCGTCACACGAGTATTTTCACACCTGGAACGTGAAACGCATCAAGCCGCAGGCCTTTGTGCCCTTTGATCTCACGCGCGAAGCCTACACGCGGCAACTGTGGTTTTTTGAAGGCTTTACCAGTTACTACGACGATCTCACGCTGGTGCGCGCAGGGCTGATCGAGCCGCTCGCGTACCTGAATCTGGTCGCGGAAAACATCGGCCGTGTGATGTCCCGGGGCGGGCGCCTGAAACAAAGCGTGGCCGAATCGAGCTTCGATGCGTGGGTGAAATATTATCGGCAGGATGAAAATTCACCGAACACCATCGTCAGTTATTACCAGAAAGGCGCGATGGTGGCACTCGCGCTCGATTTGACGATTCGCCAGCAAACGTTGGGCAAGAAAAGTCTGGACGACGTGATGCGCGCGCTTTGGATCGCGCATGGCAAAACCGGCATCGGTGTGCCGGAACAGGGCGTGCAATTGATTGCCGAGCAAACCACCGGTATCTCGCTGGGTGATTTTTTTTCGCACGCCGTCGATGGCACACACGATCTGGAATTTGCACCGTTGTTTGAAGCGGTGGCCATTGAACTCACTTGGAAAACCTCCGGCAACACGCCGCCCGAAGCCGCCGTGCCATCGTGGATCGGGGCCAAGATCGGTGCAGACGCGAATGGTGACGCGCGCTTGTCGCAGGTGTTCGATGACGGTGCCGCGCAACTTGCCGGACTGTCGGCGGGCGATGTGGTGATTGCGGTCGATGGCTTGCGGGTGACGGGGGCGAAT
>JANLQC010000626.1:0-3288 GCA_031367575.1 Betaproteobacteria bacterium
TCGTCGCGGTGATTTTTATCATCGTCGGCGCGATTGCCTATTTCTCGGCGGGCTCGTTTCGCGGCATTGTCGAAAAATCCACCAACAACGCCGTGCTCCAGCAACACACGGGGGACATCGGCAAAATGCACGATTCGATTCGCGGCAATATCGTCACCTACATTCTGGCATTTGAGCGTGGCGAAAATGATTGGCTGGATCGCACCGAGAAAAAATACGCGGCCGACAAGCAGTTCATGCAGGCCGCCATCGCCGCGGCTGACACTGATTCACAGCAATCAACGGCCGACGTGCGTGTCGCACTGACCACAGCCAAGCCGGTGCTCGAAGCGTATTTGCGCGATGCCGACAAGCGAATTGTCGATGCCAAAAGCAATCTGATTGGCGTGATCGCCGAAATTCCCGAATTTGAAAAGTCATTCAATCGTGCGGGCGACGTGCTGAAAAAACTCTCTGAAGCCGTGCAACGCGACAACGCAACCTTCCAGCAACAAAGTCAATCGATGGCAGGTGGCGCGGCGGTAATGGTGGCGATGGCGGTGCTGATCGGCCTCATTGCGGTTGGAGCCGTCTCGTGGTGGACCTACCGCCTGATTTCCCGGCCCATCGAACAGGTTTTGCGCGCGACTGAGGATTTGCGCACCGGCGAAGGTGATCTCACCCGCAAACTGCCGGCAATGCCCGGTGAATTCGGACAAATTTCAAAATCAATGAACGGTTTTGTCGGCAAGCTTCACGACCTGATCGCCCAGGTTGCCATCAACGCGGGCGAAATTGCCAACGCGGCGCGTCAGATCAGCGCCGGCAACACCGATTTGTCTTCGCGCACTGAACAGCAGGCATCGACACTGGAAGAAACCGCGTCGAGCATGGAAGAATTTACCTCCACCATTCGCCAGAATGCGGATAGCACCAAGCTTGCCAATGGCTTGGCGCTGTCTGCCTCGGATGCGGCGCGCAAAGGCGGTGCCGTAGCCATGAAAGCAGTGGAAAAAATGACCGCCATCAGCGCCAGCTCGAAAAAAATCGGCGACATCATCAGTGTGATCGACAGCATCGCATTCCAGACCAACATACTTGCGCTGAATGCGGCAGTCGAGGCGGCGCGTGCCGGCGAACAGGGCCGCGGCTTCGCGGTGGTCGCGGCCGAAGTCCGTGCGCTTGCGCAACGCAGCGCGGCAGCGGCAAAGGAAATCAAGGAATTGATCGGCAACTCGGTCGATCAAATCGGCGACGGCACCAAGCTCGTCAATGAAGCCGGTGCCGCCATGCAAAACATTGTCGTTGGCATTCAGCAAGTAACCGAAATCATCAACGAGATTTCCGTTGCCTCACATGAGCAGGCCACCGGCATCGAGCAGGTCAATCGTGCCATCGTGCAAATGGAAGATGTGACGCAACAAAACGCCGCGCTGGTTGAGGAAGCCGCCGCCGCCGCCGAATCGATGCGCGAGCAGGCGGAAGTGCTATCGGATCTGGTTTCCCATTTCAAGCTTGACGACGCCAAGCTTCGCGAAGACAAAACCCGTTCCCGTCGCAACGCGGCATTGGCCGAGGGGGTCGCGCCGCGCCCCGCTGTGCCACGCATGGCCGTTGAGTCGGGATCCAAATCCACGGCGCTCGCCAAGGATCTGGATGGCGAATGGGAAGAGTTTTAGGCGCGCATTGACCACCGCACCGTTGCTGGCGCTTTCGCGCGGCGGCGTGCGCACTACACTAGCATCCGTGAGGCATAAACCCGCAGCGCGTCCACCTGCGCCAGAGTGGAACTTGGATGGAAAGAATTTTAATTGACCGGTCAGAATCAAGCACTGGCGCGGCGTTTCGGCCACTATTGCCCGTAATGCCGCTCCAGTGCTAGTGTTTTATGCTTTTCCAAAAACAGAAAAGCCGCTACAACTTTTCGATTTGCCCGTGCAGTGCGGCTAAACTAACGATTTCGCGACCATGAACATGAATACACTTTCACGATCAAGATCCAACGCGCCGGAAGTTCTCGAGAAGATGGTCGAGATGCTGACGTTCAGCCTCGGTGCCGAGGAGTACGCCATCGACATCCTCAAGGTACAGGAGATACGCGGCTATGAAGCGGTCACGCGCATCGCCAACACGCCGGCGTTCATCAAGGGCGTGATCAACCTGCGCGGCGTGATCGTGCCGATTGTCGATATGCGCATCAAGTTCAATTTGGGCGATCCGCAGTACAACGAATTCACCGTCGTCATCATTCTCAATATCGGCAAGCGTGTGGTCGGCATGGTCGTCGACGGCGTATCCGATGTGGTGTCGCTTAAACAAGACGACATCCATCCCGCGCCGGAATTCGGCACCTTCGACACGCAATTTTTGACCGGGCTTGCGACCGTGAACGGGCAGATGCTGATTCTGGTCGATATCGAGCGGCTGATGTCGAGCACGGAAATGGCACTGGTCGAACAGGCCGCCGCATGAGCAACGCCAGCAATGGCGACAAGCCTTCATACGCCACGCTGCTTGCGTACCATGAATTGGCGTCGCGATTGTTTTCCCAAGTCGATTCGGCCCACCATGAAATTGGCGAAACGCGCGAGATCCTGAAAGACGCGATCGACCGGCTGATGCCGGCGTTTACCGCGATGCGCGCGCAGGATAAGGTTCCGGTAATGAATCCGTCCAAGCGCGAGGCGTTTTCCGCCCTGCAATTCCAGGATATTTCCGATCAACTGCTGGCGCACGCACAGGCGCGTCTGGCGCAGTTGTTGCAGGAAGTCGATATGCTGGCGGCAGCA
The DNA here is from genome assembly GCA_031367575.1 of Betaproteobacteria bacterium. Lineage (GTDB taxonomy): Bacteria > Pseudomonadota > Gammaproteobacteria > Burkholderiales > Usitatibacteraceae > UKL13-2. Next base: position 2,769 of record JANLQC010000626.1, read on the forward strand.
CTTGCCCCGGGTGCCCAGCAACATGATTCCATCGAGCGCCTGACGGCACTGGTGCATCAGGCGAACGACAATCTTGCGGATCTTGATATTTCACTGTTGAAACCGGTCGGCAAAGCCCATCTTGGCACCGGCGATATGGAATTATTCTGAATTTGTTCGACGTCTGATTTACATCCTCTATCCGCACCTATTTGCCACAAACAACCGTTGAGCCCCAATGAAAACGATCCTTACCGTTGATGATTCCCCTTCGATCCGGCAGATGCTCGCGTACGTATTGAGCAGCAACGGCTATCGCGTGATCGAGGCCGCCGATGGCGTGGAAGGCCTAAGTCTGGCGAAGGCGCATCAGGCTGATTTGGTGCTCACCGACCAGAACATGCCAAAAATGGACGGCATCGCGCTGATCAAGGCCTTGCGCGGATTACCCGCATACAAACAGACACCGATCATGATGCTGACAACCGAATCCTCGCCGGCCCTGAAGCAGCAGGGTCGAGAAGCTGGTGCGACCGGCTGG
>JANLQC010000660.1:0-1635 GCA_031367575.1 Betaproteobacteria bacterium
CTTCGGCAAGCTTGTCGATCATGCCCGCATGAATCTCGCGCGACCAAGGCCAGCGTCCCAGATTGCCAATCGATTGTTCATCGATGGTGATGATGGCAACTTTGTCGGACGCCGTTTTTGATGTCGCCCCGACCGCCCAGTCATAGGCCTTGGTATCGAGCGCACGGAAGAAACCGGTGGTCAAGCTCAAGCCGATTATCACGATGACAATCAGCAGCGCGAAAAACCAGTCGGTTGTCCAGAATCCTGTTTTTTTCATCTTCTCCCCTTGCCGCAGTCGCGACCAGAACTAGGCCATGCGCAGGATTGTAGCAAGAAAGCAAAAATGAGTCGCATTTAGACACCATTCGGCTGACAACAAAAAAGCCGGTGCGGAATACGCAACGGCTTTTGTTGGCAAAAACGCCTGCAGGTTGTTCGACTTCACCCGCCGAAAAATGCGCCCAATGCGACACCGTGGTTCGCCGAAAATTCGCCCGCCGCGACTTTCTTGCCATCTTCATGCTTGAGTTTGCCGACTTCAATCTGCCCGCCCTGCGCGGTGATAATCAGGCTCTTTTCGGTAATTGATGTCACCTCACCCGGCTTGCCTTTGACGGCACCAAATGTTCGAATCAAATGTTTTTTGCTGCCGAACAATTGCACCTTTTTTCCGGCCAGCGTGGTCCATGCGCCGGGCGCAGGATCGCAGCCGCGGATCAGGTTGTGAATGTAGTCAACGTGATTGTTGAAGTTGATTTTCGCCTCACCCGCGCGGCACCAGCCTTGGTAGCTCGCCTCGGTTTCGTTCTGCACGATTTGCTGGTGTTTCCCGGCCACCACCAGGTCGGCGGCCTCCAACATTGCCGCGACGCCCATTGGGAACAGGCGATCAAAATAGACGGTGCCGAGTGTGTCGTTTTCGCTTATCTGTGTTTCTTTTTGCAGAATCACTTCGCCTTCATCAAGTCCGTCGTTCGGCCGGAAAATCGTCAGGCCGGTTTTGGCCTCGCCTTTGATGATCGGCCAGTTGATCGAAGACGGGCCTCGAAATTTCGGCAGCAGCGAAGGGTGGTATTGAATCGTCCCGTGCTTGGGGACTTTGACGAAATCCTGCGGCGCGAATTGCAACACGAACGCCATGATGCCGATATCGACATTGAGGTCGCGCATGGCTTGCACGGCATCGGGGCCCTTCAATGAGGGGAGTTGAAATATCTTCAAGCCCTTCTCCTGCGCCGCGGCGCGCAAGGGATCGGCCTTGGCGCCTTCTTTTTCCGGCGCGCAGAAAACGCCGGCAACTTCATCGCCTCGGGCAATAAATGCGTCGAGGACTGATTTGCCAAAATCTTGCTGCCCAATAATTGCGATTTTCATTTAATTTCCCATCCCTACAAAAAATCGGTTTGAAACACAAGCACTGGCGCGGCGTTTCGAGCATAAATGACCTGCGAGGCGCTTCCTTACTTGGGTTTGGCAAACAATCTCCAAAGCACGCCGAATCAATGACGCCGCAATTTCCTGCGCTGTCATTCCTGCCAATACATCGATTCAAACATGCCGACTAATCACTCATCAACGAAAAATGGATTCCCGCCGAAGCCTGCCCTCGAATGCTTGAATCGGGGGCGGGAATGACGGTGAAATTATTTCTTC
>JANLQC010000672.1:0-1645 GCA_031367575.1 Betaproteobacteria bacterium
CGACAACGTCGCCTACGGGCTCGTCAACCGGCGGGTGGCGCGTGCCGATATCGTGGCGCGCGTCAATGAATTGCTGAAGCTGGTCGGTCTGCCGGACAGTGGCACCAAATTTCCCAGCCAGCTTTCCGGCGGGCAACAGCAACGCATCGCGCTGGCTCGCGCAATCGCGACTTCGCCCGGGTTGCTGCTGCTCGATGAGCCATTGTCGGCCCTCGACGCACTGGAACGGGTGCGTTTGCGCCACGAGATACGATCCTTGCAGCAGCGGCTCGGTGTGACCACGATCATGGTGACGCACGATCAGGAAGAAGCGCTCTCAATGGCCGACCGAATCGTGGTAATGAATCAGGGTGTGATCGAACAAGTGGGCACGCCAATGGAAATCTATCGCGAACCCGCGTCGCCGTTTGTGGTCGATTTTGTCGGCAAGGCGAACGTGCTTGATGGACAGGTGATTGCTCCCGGAAAATTGAAACTTGGCGGCCATGTGCTGGATTGCGCGCAATGCACCGAGGCCGGCCGTGCGGTGCGCGCTTATTTGCGGCCCGAAGATATCGTCGCCCGGCCGATTGATCACGATGACCCAAATGTGATCGATGCTTTGATCGAAAAGGTCGAGTTCCTCGGATCCTATTGTTTGGTGCGGGTATCGGCAACTGGTTTTCCGGCCGCACTGACGGTTTATCTTTCACTCAATTTTCTCGCCGAGCAGCGGCTTGAGATTGGCGGACGCCTTAAACTGAAAATTCTCACCGAACGATTGCGGATGTTTGGGGCCTGAGATGCCGGCGGCCATTTTCTCTCGCGTGATCGGCAATACACCGACACCGCTTGCCCAGAAAGTTCATTGGACTGATCGAATCGCGCATGCCGGACTGCTGCTGATCGCATGCGCGTTGCTGGTGTTCCTGGCCGCGCCGCTGGCGGCGATTCTCTTGCAGAGTGTCGAGAGCAAGGATGGCGCGTTTGTCGGGCTGGACAATTTCATTGCCTACATTCAGACGCCCGCGTTGAAGCAATCGCTCTGGAACAGCCTCTGGGTGTCTGCAGTAGTGACGATGATCGCGGTGCCGGCGGCGTTTATTTTTGCCTACGCGTTGACACGTAGCTGCATGCCGGTCAAGGGACTGTTCCGCACCATCACACTGACGCCGCTATTGGCGCCATCGTTGCTCTCGGCCATTTCATTCACTTATTGGTTCGGCAATCAGGGCGTGCTGAAGGATGCGATGGGCAAGTTTGGCATCGCTTCAATTTACGGTGCGCCGGGCATCATTCTTTCGGAAATTTTCAGCGTGTTTCCGCATGCGCTGATGATTCTGGTTACCGCGCTTTCGCTGGCGGATGCGCGCTTGTATGAAGCGGCGAATGCAATGGGGGCGTCACCTGCGCGCAAGTTTTTTACCATTACCCTGCCCGGTGCCAAATATGGTTTGATCAGTGCCGCAATGGTCACGTTTACGTTGGTCATCACCGATTTCGGTATCCCGAAAGTGATCGGCGGAAACTTCAATGTGCTGGCCACCGACATTTTCAAGCTGGTGATCGGGCAACAGGATTTTCAGCGCGGCGCGGTGGTCGGATTGATTCTGCTGGCACCGGCGCTGCTGACGTTTTTTGTTGATCGGGTGGTGCAACGCAAGCA
>JANLQC010000678.1:0-3449 GCA_031367575.1 Betaproteobacteria bacterium
GTCGAAAGTGATCGCCACGGCGGATTCGCCAAGATCGAGCAGATGCGGGACTTGATCCAGTTTCACCACGCGTTTGCCTGATTGGGCGAGGCTTTGCATTTGCGCGGCGAAGATGCGCGGTGCCACGGATATGACCGAGCCGCTGTCGTCCAATGAATGATAGGTCAGGATTGCGACACTCATCGCACGAGCCCCTTTGCGTAACCTGCCGCTTCGCCACAGGCCCATGCGACATAAAACGCCGCGATCAATGGCAGGGCCGCGAGGAATTTCGACCGATTGCGCCCCTTTTGCAGCACCCGTCGGGTGGTGCGTTGCAACAGCACAAAGGGAATCAACGGAGAGGCCACCAGCATCAACGCGCGTTTTACGAATCCCAACGTGGAGGCACGCCACGAGCCATATTTTTGGCCGTGCAAAAAACGCTGCATCATAAATCCCAAGAAATTGTAGGAGTGACGATGGCGCACCAACATCGCCGGTGCAATCCGCAGCACCTGGCCTTCCAGTGCCAACGCGCGATGCAATTGCGGCTCCCAAAATCCGTCGCGCCATTGCGCTTCATGCCGAAACAGCGGCGCGCGTTTATATGAGGCGTTGTCAGCGGCAATATCATCGACTTCACTGGCGGAAAGGGGCGGCAGGAAATGGTTGTAGCGGCAAAAGCATACCGCCCAATCGATCAGATTGCCCGCCGGGTCGCCATCGATGGTGCCGCCAACACCTGCCGCCTCCGTCAAATGTCCATCCAATACCTGTTTGATCCAATCGTGCGCGGGAATGCAATGCGCCGTGGTCAACGCCACAATCGCGCCATTGCTTTCTCTTATTCCCGCCGACCACAATTCGTTGATGAGTGCGTTCTTTGGCCGCGTCATCAATTGAATTTGTGGAAAATCGGTGCGGACAATTTCGGTGGTTCCATCGTCGGAATTGTCCACCACGATCAATTCGATGCGCTGATCGACTTGCCGCACCAGACAACCGAGACAATCGCGGATACTGACAACCGCGTTGGAGCTTGCGACGACAATCGACAGCGCAATCGTCACGGTGCGAACGTTTGCAGATTGACGGTCTCGCCGCGCGTGGCCGACGCATAGCCGCCGAAAACGGTGCGCGCCAATGCGCGCGCATGATTCACGCTGTCGAGTGATTGATGACCCGAGCGAATGTCAGCGATCAATTTTTGCAGTACCCGGGAGGTGGCCATCGGGCGCGCCTCCACTTTGTCGACCGCGAGAATCCGCGACCGCCCGCCCTGCTCGACCCGCGCCTCGCCGCCCTTGACGAAACTGGTGCGAAACACCGGGCGCCCCACTTCTCCCGACCATTCCACCGCCGCACGCGCGAGGCCGCCAAACGACAGTCTTAGCGATGCCTCTTCGCAGTCGATGCGCATTTCGAGATAGCGCCTCGGCGCGCGACTGACCCGATTCAATAACATGGTGGCCATGCATTCATTGGGATAACGCAGCGTCGCCTGCACCAGCACGTCCGCGTCGGTGTCATTGCGAATTTTGGGGGTGTGCGCGGTGATGGTGTTTGCGTGGCTATCGAAGAAATAGGCAAACAGATCCAGTGTATGGCTGCCGAATTCATTGAGCGTGGATTGAACCAGATGCGAGCGCCAGTTGGTTTCCTTGTAGGGCGGATGAAACATCTGCTGCCACGCTTGAATCAAATAGGGGCGACCGAAATCGCCGCGATCCAGTGCCTGCTTGGTTTTCATGTAAATATCGAGGTAGCGGTACTCGTGATTGACGGCCACCATGCGACCGGCCAGCGCGGCCGCCTTCACCACATCGTCCGCCTCGTCGGTTCGCGTGACAAACGGTTTTTCGCACAACACATGCGCACCGTGTGCGAGGGCCAGCAAACACATGTCACGGTGGGTGTCGGGCGGCGTTGCGATGATCACCAACTCGGGCTTCTCTCGCTCCAGCAGGCTCAACGCATCCGCATAGGTCGCGGGCACCCCTTTTTGTTCGGCCCACGTGCGCCGCTCGATGCGTGGATCGCAGGCAGCCACCAACTCCAATTCGGGCACGGCGGCACAGGCGCGCATGTGGATATCTTCCACCACCAAGCCTAATCCGAAAAGTGCGGTTCGCATTTTGCTCATCAATTGATCTCCATGCGACCAGACGCGAACTGCGAATCGCGCGAAAGGATTAATTGTTGCCGGGTTTTCGGGCGCGCAGAATCAGTACGCCGACCGGATAAACGAGTTTGCCGCCACCGGCCAAGACGCGTTGACAGGTTGCCATGAAGGCTTCGCGCATTTCATCAACCTTGCCCGGTGGTGCCTCGTTGATGCGCTTTCTCGCCAGACTGGAAAATGTGCGCTGCAACTCCCAAAACTCTTCTGCCGTGGCAATGGGGTGATTGTACCCAACCCAATCCGTGGAAATATCGCTAAAGCCCGCCTGACGTGCCAGTTCCTGCACGGGATCGACCCGTCCGTGTCCGTGGCCGGCCAATGCGGATTGTTCGTCGGCATGACTGTGCGGCAGGTATTTTTCAACCATCGCGTCCAGAAAGGCGGGGGCCGACAACTCACGGCCCATGCGCCTGCGCACCAGCGTTGGCAGCATTTGCACCGCATGCCTCCAGCCAGCAAGCGATGACATGGATGGGCCGCTGCCCACCGCGAGGACGAGCGGCTGACCCGGCTTCAGCACGCGCCGCATTTCACGCAAGGCCGCGAGCGGATTGGGAAAGTGCAACAACGCGAACAAAGACAATACAACGTCAAAGGTGTTGTTGCTAAATTCAAGCCCCTCCGCGTCCATGCTCTGCCAGGTAATTCGTTTCCCGGCGGTATCTTGCGAGGCAAGTTGTTCCGCGGTCGCCAGCATGCCAGCGGATAAATCGATGGCGTTCACGTGGCCCTTCGTGCCGAGCCGGCGCGCCGCTGACAGTGCTACGATGCCGGTGCCGGTACCGACATCGAGCACGCGCGAAGAAGGGTCAAACGCGGCCATTTCGGCCATGCGCTCCGCAATGGGCTGCGAAAAGCGCGTCGTGAAATGCGCGAAACTATCACTGACGGTGTCGTAGGAGCCGGCGTCACGTTGCTTGAACGCGTCGGCGGCCTGATCCGACGCACTCATCGGCTTGCGCTCAATAAGTCCGTTGAATTCACGGCATGCTCACGCCACTGTGCGCGGCGATTTTTTGTCCACCACCCAGTTGTAAATACGGGCGTACGCGTAGCCGATGCAATAGCCGACGACAAAACCATAGATCAAGCCGACGAAGCCACCACTCCAGGTGACGCTATAGCCGATGAAATACTGTCCCAGCAATGACAAGTGTGGCCCGACGTTGTCACCGCCTTTTATCACCAGCCAGATCGTCAATGCGAACAGTCCCAATCCGACGAACATGCCGGTCGTAACGCCCTGCACCACCGCGTTCAAATAGAGTAAGCGAGTTTGAATTAC
>JANLQC010000063.1:0-2411 GCA_031367575.1 Betaproteobacteria bacterium
CCAAAGCGTTTACGCACGCGACCCCGCCGCCCGCAACTGGTGGGAGGTGGTGTCGTGTTATCCCGGCATGCACGCCATCTGGTGGCATCGCTGGGTGTCGGGACCGCTGTGGCGCGCCGGCCTTAAATGGCTGGGCCGCGTCGCTTCGCATGCCGGGCGATTTTTGACCGGTGTGGAGATTCACCCCGGGGCCACCATCGGCAGACGTTTTTTCATCGACCACGGCATGGGAATTGTCATCGGCGAAACGGCTGAAATCGGCGATGACTGCACGCTCTATCACGGCGTCACACTCGGCGGCGTTTCGTGGGACAAAGGCAAACGCCATCCCACTTTGGGCGATGGTGTAACGGTCGGTGCGGGCGCAAAAATATTGGGGCCATTTACCGTCGGTGCAGGCGCCAGAATTGGCTCCAACTCGGTAGTGGTCAGAGCAGTGCCACCGGGTGCCACCATGGTCGGCATTCCCGCGCGCATCGTCGAAGGCGTGGCCTCGGGTGAAGCGGCGCACGCGTTTTCCGCCTATGCAGTCACCACCAGTGACAACGATCCACTCAACGCGATTTTGAAAACGCTGGCTGGCAGATCGGATCACTCGGAAGCGCAAATCGCGACGCTGCTTGCAAGAATTGCCGAACTGGAGGCGCAGTTGGTGCCGCAGAAGAAAATTGGCAACGGCTAGCGGCAGGAAATAAAAGTCCAGCATGGATGCGGGTTTCAGGTCATTTCCGCTCCGAAGTGCGCGTGGAATGGCGATCTTCGCGTGAATTTGCTGAGGAATATCTAACCCGCCATTTAGAAAAGCCGGTGCCCTGCCTTCGCGGCAGCCTCCTTGACACCTCACAACAAGCATTTCATAATCTAGTCAGATAAACAGACTAGAAGCGAAAGGAAGGGTCATGCGACAGGCACAATGGCAGTTGCAAACGGCCAAGGCTCAATTGAGTGAGCTGGTCGAAGCCGCGCTGCGTGGCGAGCCGCAGCGGATCACCCGGCGCGGCAAGGATGCGGTTATGGTACTGTCAGAAAAAACCTATGCCGCGCTGAAGACCAGCGCGAAAAGTGACGCGCCGAATTTTGTTGCGCACTTGCTCGCCATGCCACGTGAACGCGTCACCAAACTTGAGCCTGCGGAATCACCAACCAAGCTCGCGCTGCGCGATATTCTGCGGTGAGTTTCCTGCTCGATACGGTGGTGCTTTCTGAACTGCGCAAAGCCAAACCATCGCGCAAGGTCGTTCGATGGATCAAAGCGCAAAAGACCGAGAGTCTGTTTATCAGCGTCGTCAGCATTGGCGAAATTGAGCGCGGCATTGAGCGGGCGCGAAAGTCTGACGCCGTGTTCGCGGCTGAACTCGAACACTGGCTGGAGACCTTGTTAAGCCTCTATGCTGATCGCCTCTTGCCAGTGTCCGCCAATGCCGCCCGGCTTTGGGGCAAGCTTTCGGCCCGGCTGGGACACGATAGCGCCGACCTGCTGATCGCCGCCACCGCGCTGAGCCACGGCGCAACGGTGGTGACACGCAACGTCATGCACTTTGCCCCGACCGGCGTACAGGTTCTCAATCCATTTGACGACGTGAAATGAGTGCGGGCGATCAATGAGGTCAAAGTTGAAATTCACTGAGTCTCGAACAAGCATCGTAAATCAATCCAAGCTGACCCAATCGATCCACTATCGATCCACGTTGCCCGATCACTGCGGGCAACGCGGAGGACGGAACGCCAGTTTTTGTTTGTCGCGCCCAAATCGACTCTGCGAAGTTGGTCGTCGCCACTAAAGGGAGCCGCGTTTTGAAAACAAAAAACGCTGACATCTTTGATACTTCAGGGCGCATTTGCTCCGGTTGGGAACAAAAATTTTGTGATGGTAATAAAGGCAAGCCCAGCTTGCGCAACTGTGGCCGCAATGAGCGCGTTGATAACGGTCGAACCGATAATTCGGTCGGCCGCCGTGAAAGCAGTATTCGGCTGCGATATGTTCGACTGGTCTACGTAGATCCCGATCAGCACTATCACTATCATCGCGGCATTCAAACAACCAAATGTCAAGATCATAAACTTGATCAGCTTATTTCGCTGGTCATTAAGCGCTTCCCATTGTTTTTCCGGTAATCTCGTATCGACAACACTGTCATCGAGTACTTCGCCACCAATTATCTTCGGATCTGTGTTCTTCACGGTCTCGCCTGACGCGCTGGTGGCGACCACAGATACCCCAGGCTCCATGCCCTCGATGCCACCCATAATATTATCTACGCACCTGGCAAAATAAGTTCTTGCCTTGTTCCATCTGCACTTTCTACAAAAAGCCTTTGTTTCTTGTTTTTCAAAATGTCGGCGACCGTATTCGCGATTGAAAGACTGCGACGAACGGCCTCAACACTTGTGCTAGCGTTGAGTTTTTCTTG
>JANLQC010000095.1:0-9490 GCA_031367575.1 Betaproteobacteria bacterium
CGATTTTTTTTGGCCTCGTCTGGTTCATGTGGAAAGGGTTGTCTCTCAATCCGCGCGAAATCCCCTCCGCGCTGTTGAATAAACCGGTGCCCGCATTCAATCTGCCGAGGCTGCACGACGCCGCCAAAACGCTCAGCAATACCGACATGAAAGGCAATGTCTGGTTGATCAATGTGTGGGGTTAGTGGTGCTTTTCTTGCCGCTATGAACATCCGGTGTTGAACGCGCTCGCGAAGCAGGGCGTGGTGCCGATCATCGGTCTCAATTGGAAGGATCGGCCCGAAGACGCGAAAGCATGGCTCGTGAAATTCGGCGACCCGTATCAGTTATCGGTGAGCGATCTCGAGGGCCGGGTGGCGATTGATTTTGGTGTGTACGGCGCGCCGGAAACGTTTGTGATCGATAAAGCGGGAATGATCCGCCACAAGCACACCGGGCCGATCAGCGAAGAAATGATGCGCGACTCCTTGGTGCCGATGATTCGAGAGTTGAGCAAAGCATGAATGACGGGGTGTATAGCTGGACGCCCGCTTCAATCGCAAGCACTGGCGCGGCGTTCCAGACAAAAATGGCTGAAAAAGCCCGCCAATACTGGAGTTTGCTATTTTGGATCGGCATGATGGCAACCAGTGCCACTTACGCGCAAACCCCCACGCCCGAGATGCCGCCGATGAAACCGGAACTCGAATTGCGGTTGAAAAAACTCGAAACCGAGTTGCGTTGCCTCGTCTGCCAAAACCAGACGCTGGCCGAATCGCCGGCGGGGCTTGCCGGTGATTTGCGGCGCGAAGTGCGAATTCTTGCCGAGAGTGGCAAGAGCGATGTCGAAATAAAATCGCATCTGAAAGCGCGTTACGGGGACTTCGTACTTTACAAACCGGAACTAGACATCAAGACGTGGCTGCTGTGGTTCGGGCCATTCGTGTTGCTGCTGGGTGGTGCCATTGTTATATGGAAAGTGACGCGCCGTACCGGTGCCGCCGCCGCACCGATGTTATCCGATGACGAGCGTCGCCGGGCCGGCAAGCTGCTGGATGACTAATGCTGCGCAACTCGATGGGTGGCGTAATCGGGCGGGTTCAAGCAGATTTTTTCGTCCTGAATAGTCCATCCCGCGCGGAGTCGTGGATGGCAACCACGCAGGGGTGCGTTGCGCGCCGCTCGACGGAAATGGCGTAGAACTCCTCGAAGATGTCGCGTGTGCGACCGAGCGTCTTGACGCGGTATTGCGTTTCGATTTCCGCTTCCAGTACCGTCGGCCCGATGAACACGCCCTTGCCCTGTTGGCCAAACGCTTTCATCAACGCGCTATCGTCGAACTCGCCCACCACGCGTGGCCGCAGCCCTTTGGCATCGAACCAGCGCTGCAGTCGCACACCCACGGCCGTGTCTTCGCCGGGAATCAGCATCGGCGCGCCTTCGAGGCAGGCGGGAAACGCCCCCTTGAGCGTTTTGCGGAGCAATGCCGCCGCAAAAAAGCTCACGCCGGAATTACCCAGCCGATGGTTATAGGCGCGGACGCGCGCTGCGGTGGGAATCGGTGCGCCGGCAATCACCAGATCCAGCCTGTGCGCGGCGAGTTCCGTGAGAAGGCTATCCAATTTCCATTCCCGACAGACGATGCGAACCGGTGTCGGTAGGCGCGTGGCGGGTTCGATCAGGCGATAGGCGATGGTTTTTGACACCGCATCGGCCACACCGACCCGAAACTCGATCAGGCGGCCGCGCGCCGGATAATTTCGCAGCGATTCTTCAAGTTCGGATCCCAAATCAAAAATTTCCTGCGCATAGCCGAATGCGAGGCGACCGGCGTCGGTTAATTCGAGATTGCGGCCTTTCTTTGCAAACAGCGGCGTTCCCAACTGGTTCTCAAGCAGCCCGATCTGCCCGCTGAGCGTCTGCGGCGTCAGATGCATCTGCTCGCTCGCGCGTGCGACCCCGCCCGCCTTGGCGACATTCCAGAAATAACCCAGATGTTTGAAATTCATTGCACTAATCCTTCGTATTTATCGATGAATCATTATATATAAATCGAATTTACACGAAGTAATCGGCGGACTAGACTGTCACTCACCTCAAACTCTTTGTTGATCGCATCAGCGACCCGGAACCGACTTACCCATGGAAATCCTTTCCCTCGAATTTCTCACCGCATTGTTCGCCATCGTTGTCATCGATCTGGTGCTGGCTGGCGACAACGCCATCGTGATTGCGCTCGCGGCGCGCCGTCTGCCGGCGCATTTGCAGCGACAGGCAGTCGTCTGGGGCGCAGTGGGTGCGATCGTGGTGCGTAGTGCGATGACGATTGTCGTTGTCTGGTTGTTGAAGATTCCGGGGCTGCTGATGGTTGGCGGGCTGCTGCTGATATGGATTGCGTATCGATTGCTGCTGCCTGATAAAAGTGATGGCGACCATGACAATATCCCATCGGCGGTCGGTTTTTGGGGGGCCATCCAAACCATCGTTATCGCCGACATGGTCATGGGGCTCGACAACGTGCTGGCGGTGGCTGGTGCGGCACAAGGGAGCTACCTGCTGGTGGTGCTAGGGCTGCTGATCAGCGTGCCGATTGTGGTGTGGGGCAGCACATTGCTGCTGCGCTGGGTTGAGCGCTATCCTGGCATTGTCTATTTCGGTGCCGGCGTGCTGGCGTGGACGGCGGTAAAGATGCTCATGAGCGAGCCGTTCGTTAACGACGTTTTGGGAGCCAACACCGCTGTGGTCGCGCTGATTTATATAGTCACAATCGGTGGCGTGTTATGGACGGGTTTCGTCAAGAATCACCGCCGGCTCGAATCCCGCATCTCGGCACACCTCGCAGCACTTGCCCCGCGGATTGAGGCGGATCGCAACAATGTTGTTTTATCGGAAGGGGAAAATACCATGTTGAAATTATTGGTTCCTGTTGACGGCTCGCGCAATGCCGAATATGCGTTAAAGCATGTCGCCAAGGAGTTCAAAAACAACCCGGGAATGGAAATTCACCTGCTCAATGTTCAGCGGCCGTTTTCACGTCACATTGCACAATTCATCAGCCGGAAAGCGCGGCATTCATTTCATCACGACGAGGCGGAGAAGGTTTTGCGTCCGGCGAAACAATTTATGGAAAGACTTGGTGTGCCTTTTACTGCACATATCGTCATTGGCCGGAAGGCGACGGCTATTGTCGAGGAAGCGCGCAAACTCAATTGCAACCGGATTGTGATGAGTACCGCACGCAAGAGTTCGCTCACGCGGATGCTCGAAGACTCGACTACCAATCAGGTGCTTGAACAAACCAGCATTCCGGTTGAAATCATCGCCGGTGAGGCAATCTCAAATGCGGAACGCTATGGCCTTCCCGCCGGATTGGGGGCGCTGCTTGCGTTGCTGTTTGCCGCCGTGATCGGCGAAGTGTAGAGCCGCGCGACGTGAATTGGCGCGGTGGATAATTATTCGTGGAAATGTTGCCGCAAACGTCGGGTGCGGCCTAAAGCGGCGCGCACATCACCACCCCCTCATCGATCCAGCCGTCACGCACGCACGACGCAACTTGTGATCGGCTAGTCAAATAGCGATGGTTTGAATCATTTTCGCGCCAGCGATTGTTATAGAGACGCGTCACCGCGAGTGTGCCGGTCGGGCAGCTCGCGGTTTGTCCGGCGGGTGCGCGCGTGATCCAGAAATCGATGCCTTCATCAATGGTGCCGTAGCCGCGCACCAGATTGCAATCGGTTGCCTCGGCGGAAAAGAAGTGCGTGTAAATCGACGGGAAGAAAAAGCGGCACACCGGTGCTTGTGTGGCGACGCGCAATTCGGCCGGGCCCGGCAGCGTGTAGGCCTTGTACGAGTAACCGGTGCGAAACCAGCCCAGTGAGGCAAACGGGCCATCGAGCAACGCCTTGTCGCCCGGCCTCGCCGTCTGGAAATAGCGATTCAACCGGTCATTGCGGAATTCATCCACGCGCAATTCGCCGGCTTGCAACGCACTCGGCGCGGCGGTGTAGTCGATGCGCAGGAAATCGTTCAATCCGCCGGCCACGTTGCGCTGGCGCGTCAGGCGATCCAGTGCCGTTCGGTCGCCGTCGAGGTGGGCCGCAAAGAAGGGAATCACCCAGCCGAAAACATCGTCGGCGTAACCGGCGTTATAGGTGTGTTCAACGCCTGCCAGCGCCACCAGATAACGTGTGCCTTTGAAATTGTTCATCGCCTGTTCCATCCTGAACATCGGCGCGGTGATGTCGGCGGTGCCCGAGATGGCGAGGTAGGGCGCGCTGACATTGCGTGCGGTGGCATTGTCCTCACCAAACGCGGGCAGGAATATTTCACCGGCATAAGGGACATATCCGACGGCTGCCTTGATACGCGGATCCTGCACCGTGGGCCGTGATTTGAGACTGGGATAGCCGGTGGTGATTTCCGCGCCCAGCAGCCACGTCATGGTGGCGCCGCCCATGCTGCCGCCGATGCCGCCGATGCGGGTCGCGTCGATGTAGGCATTGAACTGCGGGTTGGCCAGCATCAGGTCGATGGTGGCTTTGACCGCCAGCGGTCGCAGCGCCTGAAGCTCGACCACCCGGTCAAAATTGAGAATGACATACAGCAGGTCAATCAGATCCTCAATTTTCACCCGCGAAAAACGCTTGTCGCCGTGGAATGGCGCGGTGATGATGTAGCCGTAACTTGCGAGGCGCACCAGAAAATCGATCGACTAGCCATCGATCGGGCTGCCCGCGAGGCCATGCGAAAACACCAACAGCGGAAAGCGCCCGCAATTGGCCGGTTGCGGGAATATGGCGATGCAGGGTTGCTGGGCAAATAGTGGAGCCTGCCCCAAACGCTGCATGTGCGGAATGCGTTGGTTGTCGGGCAACAGATAGTCGGGACGATTGTTGTCCGCCGTGGTGGGATAGCAGGTGATGACGACGAATTCAATGGCCGAATTGCGTCGCCGCGTGTAGAGGTCTTCGTCCGGTATGCGTGGGCGCACCACCAGCGTATCGGCGGGTTCGAGCAGGATGTCGCCGATGTAGTGGTCATCGGCACCGGTCCAGAAATCGTCAAGCGGCACGCCAAGCTGGGCAACGCGCGCGGTGTCCTGCGCCAGATTTGTACAGGCGACCGGATACGGGCCCGGCGCAATCGTTGCCATCTCTATGGAGTGGTTGGGAACCGTTGCAAACGCGGGTCCCGCGCTAAGGGTGCCCGCCAGCAGGGCAGCGTAGATGATGCGGATAATTTTTGGACAATAGGGCATGCGGGTTCCAGGTTCGGTGCGACGGCGGGGCCGCGTAGGTGGGCAGGCGCGAAAAACAACAGCGATCAATCCAGCCAAAATCGCACCCGCCTTCAATTTCTGGCATTCTGTAAGACACCTTTCACCAACAAACGTTCCGGCCGGCGCAATGGACGACATCGTGGACGACATCGCAACACTGAAACGCATCCTCAAATCGAACCGGGTCATCGCGGTAGTCGGGCTGTCGGCCAATTGGTGGCGACCCAGTTATTTCGTCGCAAAGTACTTGCAGGATCACGGCTATCGCGTGATTCCCGTCAATCCTGCGTATCAGGAAGTGCTCGGTGAAAAATGCTATGCGAGCCTGAAAGACGTGCCGGAAAAAATCGACATGGTTGATTGCTTTCGCAAAGCCGAGGAAATTCCCGCGCTGGCTGAGGATGCGATTGCCATCGGTGCCAAGTGTCTGTGGATGCAATTGGGCGTGGTCAACGAGGCAGCGGCAGCGCGTGCGCGTGCGACCGGGATGGATGTAATCATGGATCGCTGCGTGAAAATTGAGCACGGACGCTTGTTTGGCGGGCTCAATTTTGCGGGCGTGAATACCAGGGTGATTTCGGCCAGACGTGCGGGTTGAGGCGGGATTTTGCCAACGGCAGAACGGGGCGTTCGTCATGCCCGGTCGTCATTCGTCGCATGGGGCGGGTTGTTCGAGGCCTGTGGCTTGACGCGGAAACGGGCAGCGGCCAATATGGGCCATGAATTTGGAGACCATCATGCAGGACTATCTGATCTGGACCATTCTCGGTTTTGTTCTCGTCATTGTCGAATTGATGACTGGCACCTTTTATTTGCTGGTGCTGGGCGTCGGCGCGCTGTTCGCCGCGTTCGCGGCTTGGATGGGTGCGCCGTTTCTGGTGCAGGTTGCGGTGGCGGGTGTGATCGCGAGCATCGGTACATGGATGGTGCAGAAATGGCACGCCACACAACGCAAGGATGGCGACCAATCGAACGCCATCGACGTCGGCCAGATGGTGACGATGGTGAATTGGATCAATCAGCCCGAAGGCATGTTGCGCGTGAAGTATCGCGGTGCCGAATGGGATGCACGCATCAAGCCGGGTGATCTGGTCGCATCAAGCATGGTGGCCGGCGGCATGCTGTATATCCTCGCGCAGGACGGGCAGTGCTGGGTGGTCGGTAGCCAGAAATTGGGCGGATAGTGAAACAACGACTCATCATCGGTGTCATCGCCGGGCTGATCGCGTTAAGCGTGACCCATTCAAAATGGGTGGCGTTGGTGGCGTTCGCCATTGCGGCCGGGATGTCGTGGAACAAGATGGAATGGCTTGACGAAATCATCAAGGGCATCAAGGATGAAATCGCCAAGCAGTCCGGCAAGCCGCGCGACCCGCGTTCCAATGTGACCACTGCGACCGCAGTGAAAGCCGCCGACACGGCCAAGCCCGCTACAAAACATGTGAGTCACGAGATGCTCAAAAACAAAACTGATTCAACCGGTCGTTCGCATACCGACATCGTTTCCATGAAGTCCGCCGTTCCCACTGTAATCGCCACCGTATTAGATCAACGTAAGGAGATTCCCATGTTTGCAAAAATGATATTCGCCGCGATCCTCGCCGCCGCTGCCGGTTACGTCTGGACGCCGGGCGCGGCAATCGGTGTATTTTTGGCCGCGTTTTTTATCGCGCTCATCATCGAGGGCGTGCGCATTGTGCCCCAACAAAACGCGTGGGTGGTGGAGCGCCTCGGCAAATTCCACGAGTCGTTGCAACCGGGCTTTAACCTGATCGTGCCTTTTATCGACCGGGTAGCTTATCGCCACTCGTTGAAAGAGGTGCCGCTGGATATCGCCGAGCAGGTCTGCATCACCAAGGACAATACCCAGCTCGCGGTTGACGGCATCATTTATTTTCAGGTGGTCGATCCCCGTCTTGCCAGCTACGGCACCTCGGATTACGAGCTCGCGATCTCACAGCTCGCACAGACGGCACTGCGTTCCGAAGTCGGCAAAATGGAACTCGATAAAACCTTTGAATCGCGCGACGAAATCAATCACAAGGTGGTCAGCGTATTGGATGAAGCCGGTCGCACTTGGGGCATCAAGGTATTGCGCTACGAAATCAAGAGCCTCACGCCGCCAGAGTCGATTCTGCGTTCGATGCAAGCGCAGATCACCGCCGAGCGCGAAAAGCGCGCGCTGATTGCGAAATCCGAAGGCGTGCGTCAGGAAGAAATCAATATTGCCGATGGTCAGCGGCAAGCCTCGATCCTCGCTTCCGAAGGCCAGAAACAAGCGGCCATCAACAAAGCGCAGGGCGAAGCGTTGGCGTTGACCACGGTGGCCGAGGCGACCGCGTCGGCGGTGCGTCAGGTGGCGGCAGCGTTAAGTTCAGAAGGCGGCATGCTGGCCGCGAACCTGAAAGTGGCCGAGAAATATATTGAGCAGTTCGGCAATCTCGCCAAGGCCGGCAACACACTGATCCTGCCGGCGAATCTGGCGGATGCGGGCGGGTTTGTGGCGGCGGCGATGACGGTACTGGAGAAGGCGAAGTTGGGGCAGAAGTAAGGTATCAGCCAGCGATTGCGTGGAATTGAAAATCAAGCACTGGCGCGCCTCTCGGATCTTTTTCGGCCTGAAAGGCTCGCCAGATGGCGATCTACGACGCTATGTGCGGCAATTGCCTTGGTCAACCCGCGTATTCGCGATGCGAATGTTGGTCAAAATATTCGCCGAAGTGATGCTGCCAAACACAAGGCTGGTCACCCCCGGCGTTTCCAGCACAAAGCGGATATTTTCTTTGATCCCACCGACCGCATCCAAGTGTCCCGAGGCCAGTGCTTTCTTCACCAGCACCGCTTTGCCGTTTTTCCGCGCGTAGTCGATGGTGTCCTTCTCCGCGAGGTAATTGCGGTTGTAGGCAACCATCACGGCGTCGGTTAAATCGACCGCGCGCCGTCCGCCTTCGAGCGTGTACACCGAGACGCCGACGCTGAGCAGTTTGCCCTCTTCCTTCAATTGCAGCAGTGTTGCCACGACGTCGGTATTGTCGATGACATCGACATCATCATGGCTTGCATGCACCAGCACGCAATCGAGATGATCGGTTTTCAGCCGCCGCAAACTGCGCTCAACACTCATGCGCGTGTGTGCGGCGGTAAAAACATATTCGGATTTTCCATCGACAAATTCTTCGCCGGTTTTGCTGACCATGAAAAAATTCTCGCGCCGCGGTCCCATCAATTTTCCGAGGCGTTCTTCCGATGTCCCATAAGCGGGTGCGGTGTCGATGAGATTGATGCCGTGGTCAATGCAGAGATCGAGCAGGCTGGAAATTTCACCGTCGGTCGGCAGAACAAAGCCGTCGCCACCCGGATATTTCACGCCATGATTGCGGCCGAATTTGACGGTGCCGAGCCCCAGCACGCTGACGTCCTTGCCAGTCGCGCCGAACAGTCGTCGTGCGAGCGGATTCAATTCTGCGGCCATTGGGCAACATCCCAAGGATAGTGTCCAATCTCAACGGGCGGCAAAATCGGTGCAGCGGTCTCTGGCGAGGGCGCGATCTTGCGTTCGGAAATCCAGCCAAGAATCTTGTCGGAAAGTTCCGGTACCAGCGTCATCTTGGTCGGCCACGCGACCAGATTGTTTCCGCACGGATGAATATATGCGCCGGCGGGGAGTCTGCCAAATTCATTGAACGGCTCGGCGCGATCAATGGCATAAGTCGCCCAACTTTTTTGATCCCAATTGACGCTTGGAAAGATCGCCGCCATTTCTTTTTTTGCAAATGCCAACGCATCCGTTTCGGATAAGCCCGCCGCCACCTCGGCGATGTTGCCGCCGAGATACCAGACGAATTCACCCCCGCCGATGGGATGGCTGGTGACGGTGACACGCGGCTTGATTCCCCCCGATGTGCCATGACCAAACAGCGATTGTGTCATGGGTTTCACCATGATTTGCCGCAATGGGCGGCGCTGCGTGTTGCGGCCCGCCACATTCAATAATGTGAGCGCGGTTTCATTTCCGGCACCGGCGGTAATAATAATTGCCGATGCCTGAAGTGCGATGCCTGAAACGATGACTCGGCCATCAGTCAAGATTTCCGACGGTGTGCCGCGAAAAATCCGCCCACAAAGATTTTCCGCAAGGGCTGCCACCAACGATTTGCTGTCGAGCACTTTTTCCTGCATTTCATAGACCGGCTCGCGCGGCAATATGTCGGGAATTTGCGCCGGGGCGAGTTT
>JANLQC010000135.1:0-1846 GCA_031367575.1 Betaproteobacteria bacterium
TTGATGCCGATTTTCACATCGTCATCTCGGTCCACCATCGCGTATTCGGTATCGTAGGCGAGTGTCCAGAACACATTGGCGGCGAGTAACCACCACGCAAGCGGCGGCACGGTTTGGGTTTGCGCCGCAAACGCCATCGGAATGCCGAAGCCGAATGCGATACCGAGATACGCCTGCGGCAACGCAAAAAATCGTTTGGTGAAAGGATAGCTCACCGCCAGAAACAACGCGGCGAACGAAAGGGTTAGCGTGAGGCGGTTCAGAAAAAACACCGCCAGCGCGAACGCAATCGCTGCGAGCACACCCGCAACGGCCAGCGCTTCTTTGGCAGATATTTTTTTCGCGGCGAGCGGACGATCCGCAGTACGCGCCACATGCGCGTCGAAATCGCGATCCGCATAATCGTTGAACGCGCAGCCGGCCGAGCGCATCAGGATGGTGCCGAGCACAAACACGACGAGGATGACGGTGTCGGGTCGACCAGCGGAAGAAATCCAGATCGCCCACAACGTCGGCCATAACAGCAGAAGGATGCCGATCGGGCGGTTGAGGCGGGTGAGTGCGATGTAGTGTTGCAGGCGTTCAATCATTCATGGGTTTCCGACCGCTGCAACGAACGCGCGCAGCATGGATTCATCGAGTCTGCCTTCAATCCGCACGCCACTGCAAATATCCACGCCGAACGGTTGCACCTGTTCAATCGCATCACGCACATTTTCCGGCCGCAAGCCACCGGCCAGAAACAAGGGTCGCCCGCAATGCTCGCGAATTTTGCGGCTGATCGTCCAATCATGGGTGCGCCCGGTGCCGCCCAATTCCTTCACACCGAGTTTCTGATTGCCGGAATCCAACAGGATGGCATCGACATGCGGCGCGACGGCGCATGCGTCATCGATCGATTCCAGACCCGCGACATGTATCACCTGCACCAACGCAATACCCGGCAACGCGCGCCGCAGCCTGATCAATTCGCCCTCGGCCACGTGATCGACCAACTGCAACGTGTTCGCACGACAACGCTGCTGCTGATCGATGATCCCATCGGCATCCTGACGCGAGGTCAGCAGAAATGTCGCGACCGCCGGCGGCACGGCGCGAATGATTTCCGCGATCAGCATTTCATCAATCACCCCCGGCCCGCTCGGCATGGCAGAGACGAGGCCGAGCGCGGAGGCACCGCAGTTGATGGCGAGACGCGCTTCCTCGATTGAACTGATACAACAGATTTTTATTCTGCGCATGGGTATTACCTGACTATCGAAAGTCTAGCATTGGCGGGCTGTTTGGCGCACTATTGGCCGAAAGACCGCGCCAGTGCTAGAGGTTACTGGCGAGTTGGACAAAATCCGCGCACGTTTGTCTGCCGCTAAATGACGTGTTTGCTTTTTCAAATAGGTCGTACTACTCTGAAGCATGTTATTGATCGCCATGAAATATGTTATCCACACCTCCGAAAATGACGGTTTATAAGCCGTCATTTATGAGGCCTGCAAAAGAGTTGAACTCAAATGAATACACGTCCTGTTCTTTTTGACTACATCCGTTTCTTCGGCGCTAAGCCAATTGAGACTCATGATGAGGGCTGGTACTACGGCGTTCGGTTTGCAATCTCGCTCGCTGACGACGAGTTACTCGTCACGATTGCCCCGGACAATATGGAGTTCAGTCTGGAATGGAGGCAGAAAGGCCAGCGGCGTTTGTCTTTGAACCTAAAGATGGTCTCAGGTTGGGAAATAAAGAAAAGTGGAGCCGACGAATATTTATTGCTGCGCGTAAATACGGGGCCGGCGGCGCTGTGCTCATTCGACTACTGCATCATTCGGCTGAAACCGACAATAGATGTCGA
>JANLQC010000144.1:0-1984 GCA_031367575.1 Betaproteobacteria bacterium
AGATTTTTGCGAAATCGGCGCGTCGGGAAATTGCTTCGGCTTGAAGGAGGTTTTGGCGGATTTTCCCGCTGAAGAGCACTGGTCAATTGTCACGCAAGACTATGAAATGCAAATCGTGACGGATGATGTTGTGCGCTTGACGTATCGCGCATTTATCAAGCACTCGAAGGATGATGCCGGTGTTTTTTCCATCAGAAGTTCATTTTGGAAAAAACACGCTGACGAATGGAAAATGGCTTTTCATCAGGCAACCCAGGTGGCGCACTTTGATCTGATCTGAGTGCGCGCAAGACCGAGAGTAGGATGGGTGGAGCACAGCGATACCCATCGTCGTGTAGCGGTCAAAAGGTGGCTATCGCCGCGCTTCACCCAACTTGCGATTCCTACCCGCCCAAATACGTCCCGCCATTCAAGTGAATCACCTGCCCGGTCACAAACCTTCCGCCTGGTCCGGTGAGCCACAACACCGCCTCGCCGATTTCATTTGGCAGGCCGCGTCGCCCGACCAATGTGGCGTGTTTGGCATGATGGTGTGGCGTTGCCGTGACTGATTTTCGCTGGGTTTCCATCATGCCGGGTGCAATGCAATTGACGGTGATGCCCTGCGGGGAAAATTCATGCGCGAGTGCGCGCGTCATGCCGACCAGGCCGGCTTTGGCAGTGACAACGTGGACGCGCTGGCTGGCACCGGTGTGCGCAGTCAGGCCGCCGATGTTGATCACGCTGGCGTTTTTGCTGGCTTTCAATAGCGGCAGCGCGGCCTGCGTGCAATGAAACGCGCCGTCGAGGCAAACACTCAAGGCGCTCCGCCACGCGCCATAATCGAGCGTCTCAAATGGTGCTTCGTCGCGGATCGCGGCGTTGTTGACGAGAATGTCAAGGCGGCCAAGTTTCTGGTGAATTTTCGCCATCATCGCATCGACTTGTGTTCGCTCGGTGACATCGGCCGCGGCGAGCATCGCATGCCCGCCCGCTGCGACAATTTCGTCCACGACGGCCTGACCTTCATCGATGCTGGTGCGCACATTGACGACGATATTGGCACCCGCCCCGGCGAGTGAATGCGCAATGGCGCGACCGATATTGCGACCGGCACCGGTCACAAGCGCGACTTGACCGTCGAGAAAATTTTGGTTCATGTTTGCTTTCCGTTTTTACCATTCATCAAACACAACGCAGTGGCTGCAAATCGACCTTTGTGTTCGTCAACAATGCCGAAACACATTTCAGCACATCATCCGCCTGTGCCGCCGTGGTTTTGCCGTAGAGACAATTGGCACGAAATTTTTTCACCAGATCATTGAATGACAGCGGCTCTTCGACCCCGCCGCGAAAGTGACCCTGACGCGTTTCGCGGATATCGCCATTGTTCAGTGTCACGCGCAGGTGGCCGGTGAACTGGCGCGGATAGGGATTGTCGGGGTCGATCACATAGCGGATTTTTCCGGCGAGCGCGCGCACCAGAGGATCATGCACGATCGCTTCCTGATATTCACTTAGGCCCGCGTTATTGCGCAACATGCCAACCGCAATCGCATACGGCACGCTGAATTTTGCCGCGTAGCCATTGGGCGGATTCTGTTTGTTGGCGAGCGGTTCCCACAGGCGATGCACGATGCCTTCGGCCGTTTCGCATTCGATGGATTTGATGTCGGCGGGTTGCAAGCCTTCTGCCACGAGCTTCCGCGCACAATCGATGTACGGGTGCGCCATGGTGCCGCAGGCGTAGGGTTTGAAGGCAATATCGGCACTCAGCCAGCGATCACCGAAGCCATCGAGCAGGCCGACGAAATTTCCCTCGTGGGTGCGCGCAAAGGCGTGAAAAAAACCGTGCTCGCCTTCAAACACGGTGCGCGGCCCGATGAATCCCGCCTGTGCCAAGCGCGCGGCGCGATAGCCCGCCTGCGCCGCCCAACCGGGATGCATGCGCTTGGTCCACGCGCCTTCAGCCAAATATTCGATGATGCCTGATGACATGCTGGCG
>JANLQC010000149.1:0-7837 GCA_031367575.1 Betaproteobacteria bacterium
CCGCCGTTCTTGCCGATTTTCCGGCAGACAGGTTTCCCGCCAGCATTTCCTGCAGAACCGCCGGCGAAACACTGCCTGAAAACGACTGCTTGAATCGGTTCTTTTCAAGAAGTGTCCGCGTTCCTTCTGCAACTGCGCCAACCATTACCGCAATCCACAACAACACCAGAAACGATACAGCAGGAACCAATACTTTTGCTGTGATCAAGATCACTGAAATGGAAAAAAATGTCAGCGGTGCCACCAGAAAAGCGAACCAGTAGGTGACGCGGTTGGACGGGACAAAAATGGCACCGAGAATCAGCGCGCATAACAGCCATTTCAGGGCATCGGTAATGGGAACAATCAGTCCGTCACCCAGAAGACTGCGGAGCGCCTGCAGGTGGACCATGACTCCCGGCTGGTTTAGTTTGAGTTCCCCTGAATTGAGGCGCTCCCAGTCGGACAAGGGCACCGGCAGATTCCATCGATCCTGCGTCTGGGTAACATTGCCGATGAGGACGACGCGCCCGCCAAACTGTCGCTTGAGTTCGTCAAGATTGCCTTTCAAAAACCACTCATTCACTTTCTGGATCGGCACGTAATGCACCAGGTCGCCGACGGTAAAATCGATAAATCCTTCTGTCACGTCCCTGCCCAGCGTACGCACCACGCGTCCGACGAAAGTGGGAAAGCCCGAATCCCGCACCAACAACTCACTTTCGGAAAATCGACGCGAAACACGATCCCGGTCTTCAAGGTGCTTGTCAATGCCAAAGGCGTCGTCGCCCAGCACTTTCAGAAAAGTCGGATGAATGGTCGCCAATCGCCCGGTACGATCAACGGTATTCACCACGACCAGTGGCGCGGTGTCCTGCAATTTTCTTAGCCCGACAAGAAATGCATAGTCAAGGCCGGGAACAAAATTGTCGAATGATTTGGGCGGAAGGACGATGTCCATGCCAACCAATTTTGGCTTTGCTTCCGCGAGCGCGCGCATCGTTGTGCCAAGATGCCGGTGCCACATCGCCAACGGCTCTTCAAAAACATCCTCCGTCGCTTCATCAATGCCGATCAGTACCGGTTCCTCAGATGCCGCCTTCAAATCAAACTTGCGTATCAGTTTCATTTGCAAGTCAAAGGTAAGGCGTTCAAGCACCCCCAATACAGACTGATCCTCGGTCGGCACGCGCAGCAGAACCATGAATAGCAAAATCGCGATGCCAAGCAGCATCGCACCTTGCGAGGCTTTGTGGTTCCACCATTTGCTCAATATGCCGGCAATGTCCAACACTCTCTCCCGCGCCGATGATGCGTATCAAGCATCTTGATTTCTTGATCCGTTCAAGCTTGTGGCACTATTGTAACGGCACCTCTCAGGAACCCGGCAAAAAATCATGGCGCAATCCCCTCAATCGTTCGGCGTTTTCGATTACGTGATCGTCGGCGCGGGCACGGCGGGTTGCGTGCTCGCCAACCGCCTCTCGGCCGACCCTGAGGTGCGTGTTTTGCTGCTGGAAGCGGGCGGCAAGGACGACTGGATCTGGATTCACATTCCGGTCGGATACTTGTATTGCATCGGCAATCCGCGCACCGACTGGTGCTATCGCACCGAGCCGTGCGAAGGCCTGAATGGCCGCTCGATACTGTATGCGCGCGGCAAAGTCCTCGGTGGTTGCTCGTCGATCAACGCGATGGTGTACATGCGCGGTCAGGCGGCGGACTACGACGGCTGGGCGGCGCGTGGCAATCCCGGCTGGTCGTGGAACGATGTCTTCCCAGTCTTCAAGCACAGTGAAGATCATTACGGCGGCGGCAGTGATATTCACGGCGCAAGCGGTGAATGGCGGGTCGAAGAGCAGCGGCTGGATTGGAAAATACTGAACGCGTGGCGCGACGCGGCCGAACAATGCGGCATCCCGAAAATTGCCGACTTCAATGGGGGCGACAATTTTGGTTCGGCACGCTTTCAAGTCAATCAGCGCTCCGGTGTGCGCTGGAATGCCTCCAAGGCTTTCCTGCGGCCGGTCATGCAGCGTTCCAACCTCACGGTGCTGACCAATGTGCTGGTTAAGAAAATTGTCATGAATAGCCGCGATGGCGTGCGAAGCGCGCATGGGGTCGAATTTATTCAAGGCAATGAAATATTTGTCGCCGATGCGCAATGCGAAACAATTCTCGCCGCGGGTGCCATCAATTCGCCGCAATTGTTGCAACTCTCCGGCATCGGGCCGGGACGATTGCTGGAAAAACATGGTATCGACGTCCGCCACGATCTCGCCGGTGTCGGCGAAAATTTGCAGGATCATCTGCAATTGCGCGTGGCGTTCAAAGTGCATGGTGTGCCGACCTTGAATGAGCAAGCCAATAGCTGGCTCGGCAAGGCGCGCATGGGATTGCAGTACGCGCTGTTTCGCACCGGGCCGCTGACCATGGCACCGTCACAACTGGGTGCGTTCGCGAAATCCGACGCGGCGGTCGCGACTGCCAATCTTGAATTTCATGTACAGCCGGTGTCGCTCGATAAATTTGGCGACCCGCCGCATCCGTTTCCCGCCTACACCGCAAGCGTCTGCAATCTGCGTCCGGAGAGTCGCGGCTACGTGCGCATCCAAAGTGCGGACGCGCTTTTGCATCCGGCAATCCAGCCGAACTACCTTGCAACCGAACGTGATCGTCAAGTTGCCATCGATTCACTCAAACTGGCGAGGCGAATATCCGCCGCCGAGGCGTTGGCGAAATACCATCCCGAAGAATTCATGCCAGGTTCATCGTATGAAAGCGACGCGGCGCTGATCAGCGCCGCGGGAAATATCGGCACAACGATTTTTCATCCTGTTGGTACCTGCAAGATGGGGCCACCGAGCGACCCTGATGCGGTCGTCGATGCGCGATTGCGAGTACATGGCGTCGAGCATTTGCGGGTGGTAGATGCATCGATCATGCCGAATATCACTTCGGGAAACACCAATTCGCCGACCATCATGATCGCCGAGCGCGGCAGCGAAATGATTCGCGCGGATCGCAAATTGCGCGCATGACACTTTCTATTGGGTGCGACGATTGAAATGAAAACACCAGCACTGGCGCGGCGTTCGGCGGCTTTTCGGCCCGAACGCCGCGCCCGTTCTTGACTTTGGCAGCCTAATTACCCGCGTGAACAACACCATTCCCCATCGCAATGACGCCCTGCTCGCATGGTATTTCGTGGTCGTCTGGGGCTCGGGTTTTATCGCGACAAAAATTGGCCTGCAATATGCCGCACCGTTCACGTTTCTCTCGTTGCGTTTCGCGTTCGGATTGTTGTGCCTCATCCCGTTGGTGTGGTGGCTGAAACCGGCGTGGCCGCAGTCGGGTCGCGAGTGGTTTCACGTCGTCATCGCGGGTCTTTTGATGCACGCCATTCACCTTTCCGGCAGCCATTACGCGCAGTACCTCGGCATGTCGGCCGGGATCACGGCGGTGATCCTGGCCTTGCAACCGCTTGCCACCGCCTTGATCGCGGTTGGCTGGCTGGGCGAACGCCCACTGCCGCGACAATGGGTTGGCATCGCGCTTGGCTTCGCCGGTGTGGCGCTAGTCGTCTGGCACAAGATCGATGTTCGCGCGTTGTCCGCAGGCAGCCTGATCGCGATTACGACCGGGCTCGCCGCGTTGACCGTCGGCACACTTTATCAGCGGCGCTTTTGTCCGACCGTCGATTTGCGAAGCGGCGCGCTGATCCAGTTTGCGGCTTCGCTGGTGGTGCTGGCGCCGCTCTGTATCGTCTTTGAGCGCGGCAAGGTCGATTGGAGTTGGGCGCTGCTGGGCGCCATCGCGTTCCTTGTCATGTGTGCATCGATTCTCGGCGTCAATGCCTTGCATACACTGATGCGGCGCGGCGCGGCAACCCGCGTGACCAGCATGATGTACCTGCCGCCGATATTTGCGGTTGTGCTGGAGTTCCTGCTGTTCGGGCTGATGCCTTCCGCCACCTCGATTGCGGGCATAATCATCGTGACGATCGGCGTTGCGATGGCGATGCATCGCACGCCACCTGCGCGCTAGCGCATCGCACCGCATCAAATCCCATTCATTCCATGCGCCCCCTGCCGCTGATCATCATCCTGCTGGTGCTTGACCACATCGCTTTCAACGGCAGCCGCGTGACGGTCACGCTGTACGCGATCCATCAGGGCGAATCGCCGCTCACCGTCGGCACGCTGGTGGCGATGTACGCGCTCCTGCCGGCGCTGCTGTCGGTGACGACCGGGAGATGGATAGATCGCGGCGGCATGGAAAAACCGTTGCTGTTGGGTTCGATTGCCGTCGGTCTCGGCACGCTGTTGCCATTCATTTTTCCCGGCTTGGCGGTGCTTTACCTGACCAGCGTGATTGTCGGCGTCGCATTCATGCTGATCAATGTGGCCGCCTATCACGCGGTAGGCGAACTATCGCCGCCCGAGTATCGCGCGATAAATTTCAGCTATGTGGCGATGGGATTTTCGACCTCGGCATTCATCGCGCCGATATTGTCCGGTGTCGGCATCGACAATTTCGGACACCCCACCACGTTCCTGCTGCTCGCGTTGTTCACGGTGTTGCCGATTGTCGCGCTGTCCCTCAAGTTGGTGCCGCTTCCGTTGCCCGAGCCGCGGCCGCATGATGCGCCCACCGGAAAAATTCTCGACCTGCTGCGCGACGCGAATTTGCGGCGGCTGTTCATTACCATGGCCATTTTGACGGTCGCGTGGGACGTGTATGGTTTCGCCATTCCGGTTCACGGCACGAACATTGGATTGTCCGCATCCGAAATCGGCATCGTCATGGCGACCTTTGCCGCCGCCACCTTCACCATCCGTTTGGCGACGCCGTTCTTCATTGCACGGGTTCAGCCGTGGACGGTGTTGGTCGCCTCATTATTCATTGCCGGCGTGAGTTTCCTCGCACTGCCATTCACGTCAAACGTTGGCATGATGATGGCCATCATGTTCCTGCTCGGCCTCGGGCTCGGTGCGCCGCAGCCGATGGTGATGATGTTGCTGCACGAGTCGGCACCGGCGGGCCGCGCGGGCGAAGCGCTGGGACTGCGCACCACGTTAATCAATGGCAGCCAGACGGTGATGCCGCTGATCTTCGGCGCGGTCGGTGCGGCACTCGGCATGGGGCCGGTTTTCTGGACGATTGCGGCGGTGCTGGTGGCGGGGGGCGTGTTCGCGCAACGGGTGCGCTTTGTGGCGAAATAGCGCGGCCGAATAACGCGGCCAGAAAGTGCGGCCAGAAAGTGCGGTCAGACAGTCCGCAAGTTGACGCAATGAAACTTTTTGGCGGATTCGCCGCCAAAGTCACGGGTGAGCTGCGTCATGGCGGAAATTATTTCCATTCCCGCCGTTGAAAATTGCGATCACGCCCCAATTTTCTCGAATTCCCTCGCCAAGAGGTGGAAAGCAAATGCAACAATGCAATGCGGCAGATTTCAAGGTCACACCATGTAAAATGCGCACGCCGGTAAATATTCATTTGGAGACTGCTCAATGAAACGTGTCTTTCTGTTCCTGATAACCAATCTCGCCGTAATGTTGGTGTTGGGCGTTGTCACCAGCATGTTGGGGGTCAACAAGTTCCTCACGGCCAATGGGCTGAACTTGCCGATGCTGCTGGCATTTTCGGCCGTGGTCGGTTTTACCGGCGCGATTTTTTCGCTGCTGATCTCAAAGCCGATGGCGAAATGGAGCACCGGTGCCCGGGTGCTCGATTCCCCGCAAAACGAATCCGAACGCTGGCTGGTGGAAGTGGTTCGCAAACTGGCCAACAAAGCGAATATCGGCATGCCGGAAGTTGCCGTGTACGATGGCGCGCCCAACGCGTTTGCCACCGGCGCGTTCAAGAATTCGTCGCTGGTGGCGGTTTCCACGGGGCTGCTCGAGTCGATGACCAAAGAAGAAGTTGAGGCGGTACTCGCGCATGAAATTTCGCATATCGTCAATGGCGACATGGTCACCCTCACATTGATTCAAGGCGTGGTGAATACCTTCGTTGTTTTTCTCTCCAAAATCGTCGGCTATTTTGTCGACCGCGTGCTGCTCAAGAACGACCGTTCCGGGCCGGGCATCGGCTACTATGTTACCGATATCGCCTGTCAGATCGTGTTTGGCCTGTTGGCTTCCATGATTGTTGCCTGGTTCTCGCGTCAACGCGAATTTCGCGCCGACGCCGGTGCCGCGTCATTGATGGGTTCGCCGCAGCCGATGATGAATGCGCTGGCGCGTCTCGGCGGTATTGAAGCGGGGGAGTTGCCGAAAAGCATGGCTGCTTCAGGTATCAACGACAAAGCCGGAATCATGGCACTGTTCTCAACGCATCCGCCGATCGAGGTGCGCATCGCCGCATTGCAGGGCAAACGATAGTCGCAAGCCATCCGCCAACTCAAAAAAAAGCCGCATCACTGATGCGGCTTTTTTGTGACAACCTTTCGGCAATCAAAATGCCGGTGTTACTCCGACGGTTTCTTGAACACCGATTTCAGCGAGCCAAACAGCCCGCCTTTTTTCTCTTCTTCCTCGCGCACGCCGGGTGCCGCGGGACTGGTCGGGTAAATCGCCGGCTTCGGCTGCGTGCGGCCCAACTGCCCCGTTGAGGAAGGTGAGAATGCCGGGCGGCGATTGAAATTCTTGAAATCGGATTCCTTGCCGATAAACAATTTTGCCAGTTCTTCAAGCGTATGGTCGTTGACGGTGTCCGGTTCCATCGTGTAGACAGTCGGGCCGAAATCCTCGACGTTTTTCAGCTTGAAGCGGATCGCGCCACTTTCATAGTCGCCAACGATTTCAGCGCCACAAATGATTTCACAATTGACCTTGAACACCTCGTTGACAATGACGCGCCGCTCATTGCGGAACGGCTCCGAGGTAAAGCGCATGTTGTTTTGCCAAAGCAAATCGCGGAATCGTTCGATCGATTCGGCATCACGCTTGACCGTCAGTGTTTCGGGTTTGCTGCGCTTGAAGTTGATGGTGAGGTTTTCGTAATGCTCTTTATTGTCGCGCTGGGTGGTGCGGAACTCGATTCGATAGTCGGACTGCACCAAGCCATCAATTTTGCCCACGGTAAGCAAATCATAGACGCGCGGGCAGGCGGGTTTCACAACATTGAGTTGCCTGAACAACTCGTACATGTATTGAAATGTTTTGCGCAGTGCGCGATCAACCGCCGCCGCATTGGCCTTGATCGACTGCGAGCGCTCCGCTTCCTGACTCTTGAGGCCTTCCGCCTCTTTCTTTAGGTCGTCGAGCAGTCCCATGTAATCTCCGGTAAAACGATCATGCGATATTGCGATAGTGCGAAAATTGGATTAGCCGCATTGGCGAGCCGGTTCGCGGGTGAATTTTTCTGATTTGCACCGTCTATTTTGCGCCGATTGATTTGCGCCAACATAGCCGATCCCCGCGAAACCAAATGTGCCACCACGCCGAATGATAACCCAACAATGCGCGCAACATTGCCCGCAACAATGCGACCGCTTTAGTTATAGCATTATTTTACTGCACTCACTCCACTCTTGTCAGCCGGTAAACTTCGTCAACCCATTTCCTGAAAAGTCCGCTCAATGACAACGTCCGTGAAAGCCATACTTGCATTGGATCAAGGTACCAGCAGCTCACGCGCCTTGCTGTTCGACCACGATGGCAATGTACTCGCCGTGGCACAGCGTGAATTCACTCAGCATTTTCCGCAACCCGGTTGGGTTGAACATGATGCCCGCGAGATTTGGGCCACGCAATTGACGGTTGCGCGTGAAGCCATTGCCACGTACACAAGCATTACCGAGAAAACGGCGATGAAACTGGACCTTGTCGCCATCGGCATCACCAATCAGCGC
>JANLQC010000163.1:0-2075 GCA_031367575.1 Betaproteobacteria bacterium
CCGTTTTCATCGAAGGATTTCGACACCGCCGGCACCGCCACCACCGGCAACATAAATACGCCGAGGTTCGACAAAATGTACGACACATGCGGCAGCGCGCGGATGGTGCCGAAGCCGCCGTTGGAAGCACCCATCAATCCGCCGATTTTCCCCTCGAACGGCGCATTGCCGCCCTCATTTTTTTCCTTGCCCACATCCTGCGACAGCCAATCGATGGTGTTCTTCAGCAGCGGGGTGAGCGACGCGTTGTATTCGGGGCTCGCGATCAAAAGTCCGTTGGCGGCCATCATCAATTTTCGCAATTCGCGCATGGCGTCCGGCACGCCGTTCTCGACATGCCAATCCGCGTTGTAAATCGGCATCGGATAGTCGGCCAGATTGGCGACTGTCACTTCCGCCCCGGCATCGCGCGCGCCTGCCACGGCTACTTCCAACACTTTGCGGTTCCAGGAATCAATGCGCGTGCTGCCGGCGAACGCGAGGATGTGTGCGGTGGTCATGGTTTTAATGTCTCGTTAGATTTTGGTTTGATTGGCTCACAATCAAACCTTGTGAAATTGATTCCTTTCCCCGCGAAAGCGGGGACCCAAGCTCATGCACTTCACCATTTACCGAAACTTGGATCCCCGCCTTCGCGGGGAAAAGAAACAGGAAACAGGAAACAGGAAACGGCAAGCGCGCATTGATCGACTGCATTTTTCAGGCATTGACGATCAAACCTCCGCCAACGTCCCCATCTGCCCCGTGTGATACGCGCGCTCCGCCTGACGCACCTGCTCGACCGAATTCATCACAAACGGCCCATGAAAAACCAGCGGTCCTTCGGCGGGCGTACCACCGAGCAACAAAACGTCGAGCGTTGCGTCGCCGCGATTGGAAAATTCGATATCGCCATCCGCATTGTCGTAGATCGCCAATTGCCCGGTCATTGCTGCTTTGCCGTCAAAATCGGCGGCGCCGGAAATCACATACGCGGCCAACTCAAATCCGGCGGGAATTTCCGCATGGAAACGTCCACCCGTTTCAAGCGAGACATGCCACAACAGCAAGGGCATCAATGTATCCGCCGGGCCATTGCGCGAATCGTATTTTCCCGCCACCACACGCACTTTTCCGCCGGCGATGGCGACTTCGGGAATCGCCGACGCATCGATGCGCTGATAGCGCGGCGGCATCAGTTTTAGCGCGCGCGGCAATGTCGTCCATAACTGGATACCATGCATTGTCATCTCCGCCTCATTCTCAGCCAGCGGCGCTTCTGCGTGAACGATGCCGCGCCCGGAGGTCATCCACTGCGCGCCGCCGGGGCCAACGATTCCGGTGTGCCCTGCCGAATCGCGATGCCGGTTGCGACCGGACAACAGATAGGTGACGGTCTCAATGCCCGCGTGCGGATGCGGCCCGACGCCGTCTTCGCCCGGCTTAACGCGGAACGGCCCGAAGTGATCGAGGAATACCCACGGGCCGACTGATTTTCGTGCGTGATCCGGCAGCGCGCGGCGCACGGTGAAAGTACCGACCGGGGCTATGTGCGAATCGATGATGCGTTCTATCGTTCTCATGGACTCAATGTCTATCGGTTGAGGTCAAACACCAGCACGTCGGCGTCAAACGCGTTGTCAAGCATGATAGCGGACGGCCCCGCCAATTTCATTGCGTCGCCCGCTTCCAATGCAACGCCATTGACGGTCAGCCGCCCCTTTGCCACATGCACATAACCGAGCCTGCCCGCCGCCAAGGAAAGACTCGCGTGTTCCGCGCCATCAAGCAGCGCCCCATACAGCGACGCATCCTGATGCATCAACACCGAGCCTTCGCGGCCATCGCTTGAGGCGATCAATCGCAATTGCCCGCGCCGGGACGCCGCATCAAAATGTTTTTCTTCGTAGGATGGCTTGATGCCGGTGACGTTCGGCTGGATCCAGATCTGCAAAAAGTGCGTGTCGCTGTCTTTCGAGTGATTGAATTCGCTATGCGTGACCCCGGTTCCCGCGCTCAACCGCTGCACGTCGCCCGGCCGAATCGTCGAGCCGTTACCCATGTTGTCCTTGTGCGCGAGCGCGCCATCGAGCACG
>JANLQC010000166.1:0-8810 GCA_031367575.1 Betaproteobacteria bacterium
GCCAGCGGCGTGGTGAACAGGTTCGACAAGGTGATAACGATCTTGTGCGGATCGCCCTTGGCTGCCTTCATGTCGAGAAAGCCCTCGGCACCCGCGCCGCCTGCCTTGTTGACCACCACCATCGGCTGCTTCATCAGTTTGTGTTTGGTGACCACCCCCTGAATGAAGCGCGCCATTTGATCGGCACCGCCGCCGGTGCCGGCCGGCACCACGAATTCAACGGTTTTATTAGGCTCCCATCCGATTACCGGTGTTGCCAACCAAGCGAGACCCAATGCGGCGACCACTGCGCCGGCCAATTTTGACGCACGAAATACCAAATTTCGACTTGACTTCATTTCATCCTCCGAGGTTTTGCCGGTGAATTTCCCGACATGACTAATAACGATTGCCATCACGTATTGGTTGGCGTCGGCACTTCCGCACCGCCATTTTTTCTAGCGAGCCATTTCCCCGCGACAATCACCAGCAGCGCACCGACCGCTGCCGCGACGTATTCAAACCAGCCGGGGTACTGCTTGGTAAACGGCTTGATTACCACTTCATCCCACGCCATTTCACCCGCCACCCAGCCGATCAACGCGGCACCGATGGTAATAATGACCGGAAAACGCTCCATCAACTTGATCAACAGCGTGCTTGCATAAATGATCAGCGGAATGCTGATGGCGAGACCAATGATTACCAGCAGTGTGTCGCTTTTGGCGGCTGCCGCCACCGCGATCACGTTATCCACACTCATTACCAGATCGGCAATCAAAATAGTCTTGATCGCGGCCAGCATGGAGTCATGACTCTTCACGCCATCGTCGCCGCCATCGTTGTCGGTGAGCAACTTGATGCCGATCCAGAGCAACAGCACCGAACCAATCAATTTGAGCCAAGGCAACGCCAGCAACGCCACCGCAAACAGCGTGAGCACGATACGCATCACAATGGCGGCACCGCTGCCCCAGAAAATCGCCATTTTTTGCTGCTTTTCCGGCAGGCTGCGTGCCGCCCGCGCAATTACCACCGCGTTGTCGCCGGAAAGGATGATATTGACGCCGATGATTTTGAGTAGCGCCGTCCAGAAGATGGGATCGAATTCGGTCATGAAAAATTACCGGTAGGTTGGGTGACATTGCGCAAGCACAGCGCCCGACGAAAATATAGAATGGATCATCCGCTGCGGGCCACGTTGTGGGCAACATCGTGGGCCACATCGTGGGCCACATCGCGGGCCACATCGCGGGCCATTGACCATTATAGATTCATGCACACACAATTTCACCATTGCCGTTTGTATTCCCCTGAATTGCGACCATCGATCGGTGCCGCAAACAACCTGCGCCTTTTTTACGCCGCGCTGTTCGCGCTTTCATTGATGTTGGGCAAGACTTGTCTTGCATCAACTCCGCTGCCGGTTTCAGCGATTGCCCATCGCGAGTTGATTTCCGCACGCGACGCCTTTGAGCGGCGCGATCTCAGATTGCTGACCGCGTCGCGCGAAAAATTCCGCTCGTCACTGACCGATTATCCGCTCGCACGCTACGCCGATTTCTGGTGGCTGATCGCCAATCTGGCGAACGGTGCAACGTTCGCCACCCGCCACGCCGCCGATTTTCGCGCCTTTCTCGATTCATATCCGGATAGCGTTCTCGCCGACACGTTGCGCAAGGAATGGTTGCGGGCACTCGGCAAGCAGGATCAATGGGAATTGTTCCTGCCCGAATATCAGCGGGTCAACATCGACGACGCCGATCTGGTCTGCCATCATTGGCGCCAGCGGATCGGCGTTGCGGATCGCGCCGCACTCGGTGAGGCGGCGGCGTTTTGGCGTACCGGGCGTGGCGCGTCGGACGCCTGCCACGCGGTGTTCGAGCAGCTTCGTTCGGCGCGGATGATCGAATCCGAACCCTCCTGGTTGCGGGTGCGAAAACTCCTTGAAGACAACCAGCTCGCCGATGCCCGCCGCAGCGCCACTCTGATCGACAATGTGCCGGCAACGTTTGAGCGCATGACCGCGACCATCTGGCTTGATGCCAACGGCTATCTGACAAAACAGAAGCTGAACGTGAAATCGCGCGCATCCGTTGAGCTATTCCTGTTTGCGTTGAATCGCGTCGCCCGCACCGATGCCAGCAAGGCGGTCACCGCGTTGGAAAAATCCGCACAGGAATTGTCCGCGACGGATCGTGGATATGCGTGGTCACAGGTCGGCCTGTACGGCGCAATGCAACACGACCCTTCGGCCGGTGCGTGGTTTGAAAAAGCCATTGGCACGCCGTTGAGCGATATTCAAGCCGCCTGGAAAACGCGCGCGGCGCTGCGCGCGGGCGAATGGCCTGCGGTGCGTGCCGCCATCGAGGCGATGTCCGTCACCGAAAAACGCGAGGCGGCATGGCGTTACTGGCTCGCGCGTGCCGAGTCGGCCGGCGGCAATGAACCGGCGGCGGCAAAACTGCGTGACGTGCTTGCGCGCGAAAATAGTTTTTACGGTCTGCTGGCCGCCGAGGAGGCGGGCCTCGTACCCGCACCGATCTGGAAAGGCTGGAAACCCGCGCCCGCTGATCTGGAGGCCATCGGCAAGCGGCCCGCGATCACACGCGCGCTGCTGCTATATCGCCTCGACATGAAAACCGAAGGCCTGCGCGAATGGCAATCCGCGATACGCGACATGAATGACACGCAATTGTTGACGGCGGCCGAACTCGCGCGCGAATCGAACGTGCCCGACCGTGCGATCAACACAGCCGAGCGAACGATCATGCTGCACGATTTTTCGCAACGCTTTCCGATGCCCTATCGCGATGACCTCAACGCCCACGCCAAGGCGCAAGGGCTCGATCGCGCATGGGTTTACGGCCTGATCCGTCAGGAGAGCCGCTTCATGGCTGACGCGAAATCGCGCGTGGGCGCGGCGGGGCTGATGCAACTGATGCCGGCGACGGCCAAATGGGCCGCGAAGCAGGTCGGCATGACCGCCTATTCGCCAAAGCATGTTGCCGATATACCGGTCAATCTGGCGCTGGGATCGTTTTATCTTCGCCACGTGCTTGACGATCTCGGCCACCCGGTGCTGGCGACCGCCGCTTACAACGCCGGTCCGGGTCGCGCGCGCCGCTGGCGGGCGGATACCACACTGGAAGGCGCGATTTATGCCGAGTCAATTCCATTTTCCGAAACGCGCGACTACGTGAAAAAAGTCATGGCGAACGCGTGGTTTTATGCCAATCAGGCCGGGGCCACGAATCTCAGTCTTAAACGCATGATGGGGTCGGTGCCGGGGCGGCTCGATGGCCGTGCAGGGAGCAGCAGCCTCGTGACCGATTTGGCAAGCATGGTGCCGGTGGTGCCATTGTTGCCGCTCGCGGCAAATACCACTCAATGACAATTTTTTGATCAAACGCAAGCATTGGCGCGGATCTCGGAGGCAAAATGTCTGTAATGCCGCACCAGTGCTAGAGATTTATTGAGTGGTCCGTGAAATCGCGCGATCAATGCGGCCTACTTGCCCTTTTTCTGGATGTAAAAAAATGAACCTCAACAAAGTATTGCTGATCGGCGGCGGCGGTTTTCTTGGCGCGTCCATTGCCGAGCAACTGGTTCGCGAAGGCATTGTGGTGACGGTGCCGACGCGCCGCGCCAATCGCGCAAAACATTTGCTGATGTTGCCGACGGTCGAGATTGTCGAGGCCGATGTTCACGACGCCAATCGTCTCGCCGAGCTCATTTGCGGTCAGGACGCGGTGATCAATCTGGTTGGCATCTTGCATGGCGATTTTGAACGCGAACATGTCGCGCTGCCAAAATTGATCGCCGAAACCTGTGTGGCGACCGGCACGCTGCGATTGATTCAAATGAGCGCGCTCAACGCCAGCATCGCCGGGCCAAGCGCCTATTTGCAATCGCGCTATCGCGGTGAATCGGCGGTGCTGGAGGTGGTGAAGCGGCATCCGATGCTCAATGTCACGATGTTTCGCCCGTCGGTGGTGTTCGGCGAAGCGGATCGATTTTTGAACATGTTCGCCACACTGATCCGGCTGTCGCCATTTGTGCCGCTCGGTTCTCCCGACGCGCGCTTTCAGCCGGTGTGGGTGGAAGATGTCGCACGCGCGGTGGTGCGATGCCTTTCGATGCGTGAGACCTTCACGCGAACTTACCCATTGGTCGGCCCGAAAACATACACGTTGCGCGAGCTGCTCGAATTTGTGATGACGGTGAAAGGAGCGCATCGACCGATTGTCGGCCTCAATGCCGGTTTGTCGATGCTGCAGGCGGCGGTATTTGAGCGGCTGCCCGGCAAATTGATTACACGCGACAATGTCCGCTCGATGCGTGTTGCCAGTACCTCAAACGAGCCGTTTCCGCCGATTTTTGGCGCAGCGCATTCGATGGAGGTTATCGTTCCCGGCTACTTTC
Source organism: Betaproteobacteria bacterium (assembly GCA_031367575.1). GTDB lineage: Bacteria > Pseudomonadota > Gammaproteobacteria > Burkholderiales > Usitatibacteraceae > UKL13-2. The sequence goes on from JANLQC010000166.1 coordinate 4,405, forward strand.
AAACCGACGACACCGACGCTGCCGGTCGCGCACGCTACAATCAATTTCGCCATCGCGCCGGGCGGCGTCTTGAATCCGCATAGACACTGTTTAGCCTAGTCTGGAATATTCCATGTCCTCACCTTCACCATCACTTACGCTTATCATCGGCAACAAAAATTATTCATCATGGTCGATGCGGCCATGGGTATTGCTGAAACAGTTCGGTATCTCCTTTGAAGAGGTTTTGCTGAAATTTCACAGCGCCGATTGGGATGCCCGGATCGACCGGCTTTCGCCATCGCGCATGGTGCCGGTGTTGTGGAATGGTGCAGCGGGGAATGCGTCGTCGATTTGCACCTGGGATACGCTCGCCATCGCCGAAACCATCGCGGAAAGCGCACCACACATGGCAATCTGGCCGCGCGACGCAAAGGCGCGCGCGCGGGCGCGTTCCATTTCGGCGGAAATGCATTGCGGATTTCGTGCGCTGCGAAGCGCGATGCCGATGAATATTCGCAACCAGCATCCCGGCAAGGGCTGCAATCCGGATGTTGCCAAGGACATCGCGCGCATTGAAAAAATCTGGCGCGACGCGCGCGCCCAATTTGCCGGCAGCGGCGCATTCCTGTTCGGCAAATTTTCCGCCGCCGACGCGATGGTCGCGCCGGTGGTGATGCGGTTCAACACCTACCATCCGCCGCTGGCTGCCGACACACGCGCGTATTGCGACGCGGTCACGCGCGCAGCGGGGGTCGCCGCCTGGATAAACGCGGCGATGCTGGAAACCGAGTTCGTTGCGGAAGACGAACCGTACTGCCCGGCACCGACGAAATAGCGGCGCGCCGAATGAAAATTTACGCCGTGGGCGGCAGCGTCCGCGATGAGCTCCTGGGGTTGCCGGTGCAAGACCGCGATTATGTGGTGGTCGGTGCCACCCCCGAACAAATGATCGACGCCGGGTATCGTCCCGTCGGCGCTGATTTTCCGGTGTTTCTCCATCCTGAAACGAATCAGGAATACGCACTCGCCCGCACCGAGCGCAAAACCGCGCCGGGATACAAGGGCTTTGTGTTCCACACCTCGGTTGACGTGACACTGGAAGAGGATTTGCAGCGGCGCGATTTGACGATCAATGCCATCGCCAAAGACGCCGACGGAAATTTGATTGATCCTTACGGCGGTGCGGCCGACCTGAAACAAGGATTGTTGCGGCATGTCAGCGAATCATTTGCGGAAGATCCGGTGCGAGTATTGCGCACCGCACGCTTCGCGGCGCGCTTGGCAAATTTCGCGAATTTCGCAAACCGCAGTTTTGAAGTGGCACCCGAGACGCTTGCGCTGATGCGCACCATGGTTGAGGCCGGCGAAGTTGATCACTTGGTGCCCGAGCGTGTCTGGCAGGAAATCGCCAAAGGCCTGATGGAATCCACCCCGTCAAAAATGTTTGAAGTGTTGCGCAGCTGCGGCGCACTCGCGCGCCTGCTGCCGGAACTCGACCGCCTGTGGGGCGTGCCGCAATCGGCCAAATCGCATCCTGAAATTGACACTGGCGTGCATGTCATGATGGTCATCGATTTCGCCGCATCGAAAAATTATTCGTTGCCCATCCGCTTCGCGGCACTTGGCCACGATCTCGGCAAGGGCACCACGCCGGAGCAGGTTTGGCCGCGTCATCCCGATCATGAAGAACGCAGTGTCGCGCTGGTGGACATCGTTTGCGAGCGACTGCGCATACCGGCCGATTGTCGCGATCTGGCGCGCATGACAGCGCGCTGGCACGGCGACGCTCATGGCGCATTGCAACTCGATGCCGACAAGATGCTGGCGCTCATGGACGGATGCGACGCGCTGCGCCGCCCGGAGCGTTTTCACGAATTTATCGACGCATGCGCGTCAGATCATCATGGCCGCGAGGGTTATATCGATGTAATCTATCCCCCGCGCGACTATTTGCTTGCTGCACTGGCGGTGCTGCAGGAAATTTATTTCGCCGCCATTGCCAAATCAAATTCAGACGATGTGGCCGGTGCGATTCGCCGCGCCAAACTTGAACGACTTGAACAATTCATCAATGAGAGGAACGCCACATGACACACGCCATCCGCATTCACGAACACGGCGGCCCGGAAGTAATGAAATGGGAAGCCGTTGACGTCGGCAACCCCGGCGAAAAGGAAATCCGCATTCGCCATACGGCCATTGGCCTCAATTACATCGACACTTACCACCGCACCGGGCTCTACAAAATTCCGTTGCCGAGCGTTATCGGTCGCGAAGCGGCGGGTGTGGTTGAGGCGGTCGGTAGCGCCGTCACTGATCTCAAGGTCGGTGATCGCGTCGCGTATGCGGCAACGCCGATCGGCTCATATTCGGAAGCGCGCCTGATGGCCGCCGACCGCGTGGTGAAAATTCCCGCCGGTGTCAGCGATCAGCAAGCGGCCTCGATCATGCTGAAAGGCATCACGGCGCAGTATCTGTTAAAGCGTACCTATCCGGTCAAAGCGGGCGAGACGATCCTGTTTCACGCGGCGGCCGGTGGCGTCGGATTGATACTTTGCCAATGGGCCAAACATCTCGGTGCCAGCGTGATCGGCACCGTTGGCAGCGATGAGAAAGCCAAGCTCGCAAGCGCCCATGGCTGCGATCACGTCATCAATTATTCGACAGAAGATTTCGTTGCGCGGGTGGCGGAAATCACTGGCGGGAAAAAGTGCGCGGTGGTCTATGACGGCGTCGGCAAGGACACCTTCATGAAGTCACTCGATTGCTTGCGTCCGCGCGGCATGATGGCACTGTTCGGCAATGCATCGGGAAAAGTGGAGCCGTTCGATCTCGGCCTGCTTGCGGCGAAAGGTTCGCTCTATATCACGCGGCCGACGGCCGACACCCATATCGCCACGCGCGAAGATCTGGTCGCGACCACCAATGATTTATTCGACGTCGTCGCGCGCGGCATTGTCAAAGTCGAAATCAATCAGACTTACCCATTGAAAGATGCGGCACAATCGCACCGCGATCTGGAAGCACGCAAAACGACGGGGTCGACGGTGCTGTTGCCTTAATATTGGCCGCACAAACATTGCGATTTATCTTTTTCATCATTACCTTTCAGAGGAGTCCTTCATGCACAATTTATCTTCCCGCATCAAACGTGCCGCGTCACTCGCTGCCGTGCTGTTCATGCCGTTCGCCGCAAGCGCGCAGGCGTACCCCAGCAAACCCATCAGGCTGATCGTGCCGTTCGCGCCGGCCGGCACCACCGATATTGTGGCGCGCATCGTTGCCGACCAGCTCGGCAAGGAACTCGGGCAAACCGTCATCGTCGAGAACCGTTCCGGTGGTGGCGGCTCGATCGGCGCGGACGTGGTCGCCAAGTCCGCTCCCGACGGCTACACATTGGGTGTCGCAACCGTATCCACGATGGCGGTGAACCCTGCGGCCAACCCGAAAATTCCCTACAACAATTTCACCGATTTCATTGCGGTCACCAAATTTGTCGCCGTCGCCAACGTGCTCACGGTGCATCCTTCGGTGCCCGCGATGACGGTGCAGGAATTGATCAAATTGCTCAAAGCGAATCCGGGAAAGTATTCGTTCGCGAGCTCCGGCACCGCTGGCATCGGCCACATGATGGGTGAACTCTTCATGTCCGCGAGTGGAACCGACATGGTTCACATTCCGTACAAAGGTGCCGGCCCCGCTGTGATCGACGTGATCGGCGGTCAGGTGCCGGTGCTGTTCGACAACCTGCCCTCGTCCAAAGCGCAGATCGATGCCGGCAAAATGCGCCTGCTCGCGGTCGCCTCCGCCAAGCGCCTGCCCGCGTATCCGAACGTGCCCACCTTCGCCGAAATCGGGATGCCGGAAGTGAATGACCCGGCGTGGTACGGCATGGTGGTGCCTGCCAAAACGCCAAAGGAAATTGTCGACAAGCTTTATGCGGCGTCGGTAAAGGCCGTCAATACGCCCGCGATCAAGGAAAAACTTTCGCTACAAGGTGCCGATCCGGTTGCCAACACACCGGCGGAGTTTGCGAAGGACATCAGGGCTGAATACGACAAGATGAAGGCGGTGGTCGTGAAGAAGGGGATCAAGCTGGATTGATGAAGTTTGCATGTCTTTCCGGCTATTGATTGGCTGATCTTGTCAACTTTTCATTGAGGGTTTAAGCCGTTCTTTTATTCAGCCGAACGGCAACTGAAGTTCTGCTCCAGCAAGTTCGGCGCAATCGGGTGCTGGTGCGCCGAATCGGTTGTCACCTTGAATTTCCGGCCTGCCTTGGCACGCAGTCCCATCGCCCGCATCAGCGCCTGGAGTCGATTGCGGCTGCCCGTGTAGCCATGCTGCTCACACATCACTTGGTAAATCCGTGGTGCGCCGTAGCGACCGCGATTGGCGTCAAATACCTTGCGGATGTCCACGCG
>JANLQC010000175.1:0-3618 GCA_031367575.1 Betaproteobacteria bacterium
CCGACATCGGCCTGATCGAGCAACAGTGCCTCGCGGGTCAATTCCGCGCGCTTTTTGAAGTCGGTCTCGGTCTTCATTTGGTCAACAATCGCATCCACTTTCGCGTTCGAGTATCCCGAAAAATTCCAATTGCCGTCGCCACCCGCCCCTTTGGTGCGCAGGATCGATTGCAGCGTGTACAGCGAATCAAAGGTCGGCACACCCCAGCCCAGCAAATACATGCTGGTGTCGCCGTTCTGGATTTTCGGGAAATAGGTCACGCGCGGCATCGAGTTCAGCTTGATGCGAATATCGATTTTTGCCAGCATGCCGGCAATCGCGGTGCAGATTTTTTCGTCGTTGATGTAACGGTTGTTGGAGCAATCCAGCGTCACTTCAAAGCCATTGGGATAGCCCGCCTCGGCCATCAGTTTTTTGGCTTTTGGAATGTCAAGCGCCCAGCGTTTTTCGATGTCCACGGTGTAACCGCGCACTTGCGGCGCAATCATCGACATGCTGGTGGTGGCCGAGCCGCGCATCACGCTGGTACGGATGGCGTTGGCGTCGATGGTGTGCGCCATCGCCTGACGGACACGGATATCCTTGAACGGATTTTTTCCCTTTACGCTGGAATAAAGCAGTTCGCTTCGGCCTTGGTCGAAATTCAGGAAGATGGTGCGGTTCTCATTGCCTTCGATGACTTTGAGCGCCTTGTTTTCCTTCAACTTGGCGATATCCTGCGGCGGCGGATCGAGCACGAAATCGACTTCGCCGGTGATGAGTGCCGAGATGCGCGTGGCGTCCTGCTTGATCGGCGTGAACACGACTTCATTCACGTCGCCCTCGCGCTTGCCCCACCAATTGGAATTCGCCACCACCACCGTTTTCACGTCCGGTTCGCGGATCCGCAACACGAACGGGCCGGTGCCGTTGGCGTTGCGTGCGGTGAAAGTCTCTTCCTTGTTTTTGAAATCCTGCGGACGCAGCGCGTTGTGCTTGACCGACCATTCCTTGTTCATCATGCGTACTTCGGTCAGCTGATCGAGCAGCGTCGGGTTCGGCCCTTTGCTGATGATTTCCACCGTCATGTCATCGATTTTTTTCGCCTCCACCACACCTTGCATGTAGGCCGAAAAGTCCGACGTTTTCTCCAGCGCGCGGGTGATCGAAAACACCACATCGTCGGCGCTGAACGATGCGCCGTTATGAAAGGTGACCTTTTCGCGCAGCTTGAAGCGCATTGTTGTCGGGTTCACCTGTGTCCACGAAACCGCGAGGCAAGGCTCCAGCGCCATCGTCTTGCCGCGCGTCACCAGCGGCTCATAGACGTGATCCGACATGGTGTTGTTCAGGCCCTCGTTTTGCGAGTGCGGATCCATCGTCAGAATATCGCCCTGACCGGCCCAGCGAAATGTTTTGGCGTCAGCGGTGATGGCTGCCAACGCAAGCGCCATCATTCCCAGTACGCAAATGCCGGTATTTGTGCGTGAAGATATTGCGGAATTTTTCATACGTCACTCCTGAATAAAATGGGATGAGGGTGCGGCGCAGCGGCGCAGAATGGGTATCACTGCGCTCCTCCCGTCCTGCGATCTTTTGTTCCGTGAAACTGAATCAAGTCCGCAGTGTGCCGAACGTGCCACGCCAAGTCAACGCGCACAATGCGTCACGCGGGCGCGCCGGCCACCGGTTTCGCGTCAACATCGCGCCTGCTGCGCTGCTCCTGCTGCCGCCCCAGATAAATGCCCGCGCCGATCATCACAAAGCACAACGGAATCGCGGCGAACGCCATTTGTGCAGTGCTCATGCCGATGCCGCGCAAACCGGCGTGGCTCCATGTCGATACCACATCGCTGCCGCGCGAAACCACGGTATCGATGAAATTCTTCGCCTTGTAGCGTTCCTGGCGCGATACCACCGTGTACAGAATTTCCCGCGCCGGTTTGCCGATGGCAAATTCACAGGCGCGGCGGATCACGCTCGCAATCGACACCACCACCAGCGTTGGCATGAGGCCGGTGATGCCGAGCGTAAACACCGCCAGCACCGGCAAGATCACCAAGCCGAAAATCAGCCCGATTTTGCGCAGCAGCGCGCCGGTAATGAACACCTGCGTGAGTAGCGTGATGGTGTTGACGGCAAGATCGAGCTCGGCAAACAACTGCGTGCGCTCGGCCGAGGACGACATGGTCTCGGACATGATGCGCACTTGTTCGAGATAGAAAAACGTGCCCAGCGCCTGCAAGGTAAAAATGTAGCCGCAAATCGTCAGCAGATAGGGCGAGGCCAGCGCCAGGCGGATGCCATCGAGAACGCCGCCGCCCATCGGTTTTTCCGCGACATCGACGGCGGTGCTCAACGCTTGCCGCCGTTTCGCCCAACCCCCGAGCCCCACCACACATACCACCGCGCACCCCAGCAACAGCGCCGAAATCAGCAGCAGGTTTGGAATGCCGACCGTCTTCACCAACACCGCCGTGATGATAGGCCCGGTCATCGCGCCGACGCTGCCACCGGCCGCGATGGCCCCAAATAACCGCTTCGCGGAAACGTTGTCATAAATATCGGTCATGAAGCTCCAGAACACGCTCACGACGAAATAATTGAAGACAGACAGCCAGATGAAAAATCCCGCCGCCACATGCGTGACGTCGAACGATTTGTCCTGCATCGCAAAATAGAATCCGAACAGGTTTGTGATGAAAAACAGATACACGGCCGGCAGGAACTGGCGGCGCGGCCAGCGCGAGGATATCCAGCCGAACAACGGTGTCACCAGCAGCATGCCGGCAAAGGAGCCGGTGAACAGCCACGGCAGATTGCGGATGCCGCCCTGAATGCCCATTTCATCGCGCACCGGGCGCAACACGTAATACGCGCACAGCAGAAAAAAGAAGTAGGCGAATGACCAGAGAAAGGCCGGCCATTCTTCACGTTTGATGTCGATGAGTTTCACTGATTTTTTTGTGGCCGCAGGAAAAGATTGCCCGCAGTATAAGCGCACCGGGACGGGTTATGCTTGGCTTGAATGCGAGTCTTCAGCATGCCGTTATAGTTGACAAACCCTAGCACTGGCGCGGCGTTTCGGACATTTATTGCCCGAAAGCCGCGCCAATGCTTGGCTTTATGAAAAATCGGCGATAATGGTGTGCAAATGTGTTAGGCCATTGGCGCTATTTGCCCGCTGTTTACACCGCTGTTTACACATCACGGCGGGTACCGGGAATTGAAAGGATTGCAATGACGACCATTGTGGTGGTTAAAAAAGACGGTCAGGTGGTGATTGCCGGCGATACGCTGACCACCTTCGGTTCCACCCGCCTGGCCAGCGTGCACGACGCCGCGCCCGAAAAATTGTTGAAACACGGCGACAATTATTTCGGCATTGCCGGTAGCGCGGCGCATCAACTGGTGCTCGAAACGTTGCTCAAGAAGCATCCGGAATTCAAGTTTCACGGTCGCGAAGAAATCTACGAGAGCTTTCGCAAGATCCATCCGATTCTCAAGGAAGAAGCGTTTCTCAATCCGAAAGAAGAGGAAGACGATCCCTACGAATCCTCGCAGCTCACCGCGCTGGTGGTCAATCCGAGCGTGATCTTCTGCGTTTATTCGATGCGCGAAGTGTTCGAATTCGACAAG